>DQCG01000308.1 GCA_003533825.1 Phycisphaerales bacterium | reverse complement strand
AATAATTCGAGGCCTTCATCGGCCAGAGGTTTTTCCCATCTGCTCAGCGGCTTTATTCCTTCATGCGTCAGCATGGCAAGATAGGCTAACTCGAAATAAATTTCCTTGAGAGAGCGCAGATATCCTTGAAATTCAGGTGAGTCGGGTAGCAAATCGTCCTCACGGCAGGTGTTGCTCATCTTACTGGCCCTGGTTCGAGTCGGTATATTGCAGCCATTGCTCGGAAAAAATCACGAAGTCGTCGGAATCGACCTGACAGTCTCTATTCAAATCAGCCGGCGAATAGATCGTGCCCAGATCCCCGCATTGACGGGGCATTTCCAGAATCTTCACCAAAAGAGCCAGGTCGGTTCTGCCTGTTCCGTGAACGTCGCCGGAAAAGCTGAACGAGCCGTGCTCCATATAATGCAGTGACAGTACCGGAACATCGATAGAAAGGCCGAGCCTGAGGTTCGTAATCTCCCAGTAACCCATGTTGACCGTCAGGCCGCAAGTATCACAATTCTCAAGACCTCGCTGTAGATAGTTTACCTTATATATTGCATTTACTTCGGGCCCGTTCGGGTCGAAAACCGGCAGGGCGTCCACCGCCTCGGCACATTGCCTGGCAAGCTCGATCCCATCGGGGGTAAGGTCATCGTCCTGGTCGGCGTCGTACAGATTGTAACCCGTGGCCAGCTCTTCGGCATCTGTCAGCATATCTCCGTCCAGATCGCCTTCGACGGCCAGTTGATGCTCGTTCGGGTCGTTGGGATACCGCAGTTCGAGAACTCTCAGCAGGCGTGCAATATCGACCCTGCCGCTGTGAATGTCGCCGTAGCAATCGAATGAGCCATGTTCCATGTAGTGAAGCGCCAGTTCGGGCAGGTAAATCCCATTTAAAGGGTCGTTGGGATCGGGATAGGACAAATCGACTCGTGGATTGACGATCTCGACGCCGCCCATATTAACTTCCCGGCCGCAAATGTCGCATCGTTCGATACCGAAAAGGGCGTGCTCTATTTTATGAGGTTCGTTTGGTATCGGCATGGTGGAGCCGGGAACTATAGCCGGCAGCTTGTTGATTACCGAAACGCAGCGCTCGGCCAGCTCGGCCCCGTCCAGGATATCGTTGCGATTCTGGTCGGCGGTGAATGGAAGATATCCGATTGCGGCTTCTTCGGGACTGGAAAGCATATCCGCATCCGCGTCTCCGCTGACCGGCTGCTGATGTGTGACTACATCCGGCTTGTCCTTGGCAAGGGCCTTGTTCAGGCCAGCACCCGCACCCAGCGTTATTGCCACAGCGGTTCCGGCGACGATTGCCCGTTTTCGGAACCCTATACCGCTTCTGGTGCAGGGGAGCTTATTGCGTTTTCTGTTTTGCCTCTGGTAAGCCCTTCTTAGCCTTCTCATAATATCCTCCAAATTAAAGTCCCCTGCTAAGGAGCAGAGAATCCTTATTATCGGTTAAAATTGTACCTGACTAATTAATATTGTGCCAATAAATATCATGTTGTAACGTAAATTCTACATTAAACTACAGGTTTACCCCGCGAGATGAGGATTTTACCTATCTAATGGGGTAAACGTAGATTTTTCTGGCCACGCAGTCCTTGGGACTCCTTACGGAGAACACCGAAGGCTAATAAATTGGCTTTGAATTGGGTTTGTTTTTTCGTGCCACACCGGCCTCAATATAACCACATCTTCCTTCCTAATAAGAGTTTACGTCGATATGCCCACCGGCAAATTGGCTTTGTTTTTTCAAATTGGGTTCTATGCTTGTCATTCCGCACTTGATGCGGAATCCATAATTACCAAAAAACTGGATTCCCGTTTTCACGGGAATGACAAAACCAATACGCAGTACGAGTAAATTGGGTTTGTTTTTTGCCGCACAAAACCGCAAAAAATCATCAAAATCTCCATAAATCCTTACTATTACCGACTTAACGCCATTTTATCCATTTTAACATTGGCTTTGTTTTTTCAAGTAGCCTTCCATATAGACAAGATTTACACGATAAATATGGATATTTGTTGTTTGTCATTCCCGTGAAGGCGGGAATCCATGAGTAATTCTCCAATTCACCAATCAATTTACATTGTTTATCCTGTTATCTTGTCTTATATGCTCTATCATTTTGTTAGGTATTATACTAAATTATACTCTAAAAATCAAGCACTTTCTGAGAAAATCTCCATTACACGGCGTTATTTGTTCAGCCACAGAGAACACCGAGGACTCAGAGAAAGAGTAAAATAGTCAATCGACAATCGTCAATTTATGGCTTAGCTATAGTCAATTGCCTTCGTCTTCCCACCAAAGCCTCGGATAGTCCTGGCTGTGTCGCGGGCATCTTGCCCGCGCGTATCGTGGGCGTCTCTCGCCCGCGGTATGATTGTTCGATCTCTTCCCACCACAAATGCGGATAGTCCTGGCCTTCATCGATCCACCAGATGTCTTCAGTGGTGTTGACTGTTTCATCTACAAGTTCACAGTCCGTGTACGTGGAGTCGTTGTCTAAGTGCCTCAATCACCTATGGTTTCACCGCCCGGTTGTAGATACGGACGTCGTCGATCAGGCCTGACCAGAAGGTTCCGGGTTCTCTGTTCTTGTCCGTGCCGATGTGCAGGCCGCCTCCTAAACTTGCTAAACCAGGCTGGGTGTCTTTGGCTACTTCAACGTCATCCACATATATGATTCTGTTTGTACCGTCCCAGCTTAATCCCACGCGGTGCCAAACCTCATTAATGATCGGTGTTTGTGATACCAAAGGTGCTCCACTACCTCCTCTGCTAACGTATCTAAGCTCGGTCATCAAGTTGCCCTCGGATGCATCCACACAAAGCCAATTGAAACCATCTGTTTGAGAGATGATAGCTTGGCCGAGCGCTCCGCCTTTTATCCAGGCGAAAACGCTTAATGCTCCGTCCGCTGGATTCAGGACAAATTCTGTGCTCACATAATCATCAACACCATCGAGTTGAAGCGCTCCAACCAATATACCGCCATCAGGCTGCCAAACCGGATCGCCAACCAGCGTGCCATCGCTATCACCGGCACTATCATAGGCTATATCGCCTTCTGTTTCATCCAACTTCCAGTGCGCCAGCGGCGGCACCGGCGGCACCGGCGCCAGCATCCCGATGGACATACTGGCCTCTTGCGTGCCGCCATAGGCGCCCATGTTTATTATGCCACCATTCGGGTCCGGCTCATCACCAACGTGACTATTCGGGTCGCCCCGATCGATGCATGGGCTGGTTGTGTCATCCATGACCCATCTCTGGCTATTCGAGTCCCATCGGCCTGTTTCGGATTTAAGGTGGTAGTCACCGTCAATCCACGTGGCATTGGGATCATCTGGCTCGACAACCATGTTCGGATCATTGATATCACCCCAGTAGCCTGGCTTGGCAAAAAGCGGATCGGCGTCGATATTGCCCTCCGCCCAATCGAAAGTACTTCTGTCGTCAACATTAAGCGCAGTCCTACCCCCAGCTACATCGCTGTAAGTAATGCCCAATACCGACCCAAGAATCAGCGATATATCCGGGCCAATGGGCGCCGTGTTGCCCCAAACGATGCTATTGGCTACCGCCCCAGAACACCAAAAGTCGCAGATCACTCCACCAGCCTCTTCTGAAGACGAGTTTCCCGTGACCGTACAGTTGACTAAGGTCAGCGAGGTGTTGCCCCAGCAGGCTATCCCGCCTCCTCTTGCAGTGACAGGAAAAGCACCGAACTTTCCAGTGGCTGAGTTTCCACCAACAGCGCAGTTGGTCATCGTCACGGATGAGTCTATCTCACAAAAAAATGCCACCGCCAACTACAGTCGCTGAGTTTTCCATGATTATGCAATTGGCTAACGTCAGCAGACAGTTGTTGGAGCATTGTATCCCGCCGCTTCCTATGCCTGCCGAGTTCTTCACGACGCTGCAGTCCGTAAGAACCAGCAAAGAGCTCTCCAAACAACACAGTCCACCTCCATACCCAGCTACATACGGAGTGTCACCCGTGGCTGAGTTTCCCCTGATGACACAGTTGGCCATAGTGATGGAGGAATCGGAGTAGACCATCACGCCGCCGCCATTCTTCGCTGTGTTCTGCAGTACCTCGCAATTGATGACGGTTAGGGAGGACCCCGACCAGACCATCACGCCGCCACCACCACCATTCGCTCGGTTCTGCCTTACGCAACAATTCGTAACGGTTCCAGAAGAGCCATCGAGGTAGATACCTCCTCCCACCCAGGCGCTCTCAGAGTGGAGCCAGGAACCCGTACCGCCTGTAATCGTGAATCCTTCCAGAACAGACGCGTCAGTTTCATTATTCTCGAAGACTACGACGCTGCCATGATTAGTATCAACTGGTGTGCCCATCCTGATGATGGTCACATCCGGTCCGGCCTCCGACTTTACTATAATGGCCTTACCTTGAAACGTAATCGGCTCTTTGATGATATACTCTCCAGGTGCCACCAGCACTGTATCTCCGTCGTTCGCTGCATCTAAACCCGCCTGAATGTTATTGAAATCCGCCTGGCCATCGTCGTCCACATAGATGACCTTGCCGTAAGCAAATGAGCAGAACAGCACCAAAATGAATATGAAAGAGATCATCCGCAAAATTCGTGAATTTCTCGCCATAGTCATTTTTTGACCTCCTCTGCCCACCTTATGGGCCAAAGAACAAACGCCTCGTTTTTAAATTGCTTTAATGCACGAAACGAATTTCTCACCGGCAGCAAAAGTATCTCCAGGGGTGTTATTGGTCATTGTAACAGATTTATTAGGCTAAGGTCAATAAAATCCCAGCATTTTCCCCCGTTTTCAAAGGACCTTCCGGCAGATCAGTACTTGTGCCCAAGGTACGAGAAATTGCGACCGGCCGCATATCTGTAATTATAGAGGTGCACGGCGTAACTTCGTTTACTAAAAAAAGTAATGCCGGCGACAAATTTTGAAAATTTCATATTTTTTTAGTTTGGATTGGTCGACGTCGAGAGTGATTTTATTGGACACTTAGAAAGTTGATTCAAACCGCTCTTTGGTTCACTCTATATGTGGTAGTCAAAGCAAAGGCGGCGCCGCTATATAGTGGTTTGGGTTATGGGGCGTTAATTTGGTTATGGTAAGGGAAGCTAAAGAAAAATTGTTTGCCCTGTCGATATTGCGTAGGTTACCAAGGAATTTTATACGTTTTGAAGGGTGTGTACGTATGAGTAAAAGGGAGTTGATTGACTACATCTGCAAAATCAACAGAAGTGCCAAGCCGGAATTTCTCGCCGGTTTTTCTGAAGAAGAGCTGAATGCTTATCTTGAGCATCTGATGGAGTTGGATTTGGAAGAGCTGGTCGTTTGCAGCTAATGATGTATTGAACGGCTCTAATCAAGCTCGAACCGGCAAGGCTCGGGGGACATTTTGCCGGTCTATCTTCTTAGTCTACCAGGATCGAACACATCAACAATACAGTTGCGCAGCGGGTATATAGAGTGACGAGGGGATGAATCGTCTTATATCCCCCCAATTTGGTTTTTCGTGTTTGTCGGACGGCCGGATTGGATTATTACTCGTCGAATTCGTCGCCGATAATGGATCTGCTGATATCGCTGGGCCCGCGTCTTTGGGGACGGGTTGGCTGTTGCTGTTGTTGTTGCTGTTGTCTCTGGGCTCTGGCCGGTTTTTGGGTATTACCCGTGCCCTGGGCAGCGGAAGGCGAGTAGCTGAAAGGTACGACTTCCGGGGCCTGGTCGGCTGATACGATTGCTCCCGGGGGTATTTCGACGATGCTGTTGAGCTTGAACTGGACCAGCGCCGGCTCATAACCGCTCGGCACGCAAAAAACAAAGTCGATAAATTTGGCATTGCCCTGGATATTGTTGGTCGAAAGTTTTATCTCGGGGCTTATCTGTATTTCGTCTTTTGATTTCAGGTATCCGATGGGATAGGCATTTACCGCTTCGCCGGTATTTCTTCTTATACAGATTAATCTTAACTGGGAAGGCGTGAATGCGCCGCCGTTGATTTTTACTTCCCGATTTATCGCCCTTTTCTTTATTCCCACTCGCACGATTGTAGGGTTATAAGCTTCTTTCGTCGAGATAGGTAAGGCTACGGACTTGCCCGCCGGCTCGTATGCGACCTTGCCTCCTCGCGTCCTTAACTCCGAGACGAATTTATCTACTTGTTCTTTCACGGCCTGGGACGCCGGCCAGACAGCCGGCTTTTGCACTTCTATGGCTGGAAAGACGCCGCTGACGGCCGATACATCGCCGAGAAACCGATTCAGAAAAAGCTGGTCCAGGTAGCCGGGGTGGAGAGTTTTGAAGCTGTTTTTTCCGCTGAGACTGCCTTTGCTGATGATACCGAACAAGCCGGTGGCAAAGCCGTCGGCACGAAGCAGGGCTCCGCCGGGATTGTCAGGCTCCAGCCTTTGCGGGTCGAAACGCTGGTAGGGATATGAAAGCGGCAGCGGGGCCATTTGAAGGGCGGTGAGCAAAAGCCCGGAGACAATAAATCCCAGGATAATTCCGCAGACTACGCGTCCGATGCGCTCCGGCAGAAATCCTAAATCGACCGGGTTGTGTGTTAAAAAGGTAGCGCCTGTTTGAAGAATGCCAAATGTTACGACAAACAACAGGATAAAACTTAGTGTCTGCGCCCAGGGGACAAGAGAGAGCATACTGCCGTCATTGCCGCGTTTTATAATGAGATTTGCCAGTGCTTCGAAATAACCGAATGCAACAACGCTTGCACAAATCGCAATAATTATCATGGCAAATGCCCTGACAACCGTTCCTTTGAAGTACTGTAAGGCAGCACAACCCAGAATTATTAAAATCACAGCTAAGCTGGCCATAAACAATCTCTCCGATTTTTTTCGGGATTCGTGATTAGCTTCACAATCCGCGAGTTACCAACGACTATTTTGATTTTGCTTTTTTTGTTTTCGAGGTTGAAAGCACTCTAATCATTTCGTTTATCGCTACTTTACCGGTGATGACTTTTCTAAGGATTTGTTCCTGTAGATACAGCATTTTGGCACGTCTGAACTGCATGCCGATTTCCGGCAGCGATTTTGATTTTTTTACAACCCTTCTTAACTCCTCGTTCATTGTGATGATTTCAAAAACAGCCGTCCTGCCGAAAAAGCCGGTTCCCTGACAATGCTCACAAGTCGAAGGTTTGCCATGCTTGTCGTACTGCACTTTGCCGGCACGATAAAGCACTTTTGTTTTTTCCGCGGTGATATTGAACTTCTTGAACAGCTCTTTATCAGGCGCATACGCCTGCTTGCATTCATCGCAAAGTTTTCTAACCAGCCGTTGGTTACTTATACCCAGAAGAGTGTCAGCGGCGGCATTTCTATTGTCGACATATTTTAGCCATTTACCCAGCGCCTGTATCACACTATCTGCTTTTATCGTGACGTACACGAGCTTTCCGTCTCTGGCGGCGGCGCAGGCTACCTGGGCTGTTTCGGCATCCTCGCAGTCGGCAACAGCGATTATATCAGGCCCCATTCTTACAACGGTTTGGAGCTTTTTGCCGAATGTAGTCGTGCCGGTGTCGCTGAGATTGAAAACGTTCTGGGTTATATTGGGCAACTGGCCGGAAGGCTGTCTTTCAAGTGTGTTGATGCTGTTAATGAAGGCGTCATGGTTTCGAAGAAGTGCGTAAAGTGTGGTCGTTACGCCGTTTTTCCTCGGTCCGCTTATGATAAATACGCCTTGTTTTATATCACGGAATTGATTGAGCTTTCCTTCCTGCTCGGGCATTAAACCGATATCGGTTACTCTTGCTATACCCTCTTGTGTTATTGGTTTTAGTCTGATCTGTTCTCCGGCGGTAGATCCGGCGGTAGTTATTTCCCACGGGACATCATCTTTTTTCCGGCGGATTTTGAACTTTCCTTTTTGTGGTTTTCGCTTTTCCTTCGTGTCCAAATCGGCAAGGTCTTTAACGAAACGGATGAAATATCTCATTTGGTCTCTGGCTATGCTCGGCTGTTTTAGCGATGTGCCGTCGACGTTGTAGGCTATTTGGTACTCTTGTGCCGTTGGGGAGAACACAATGCTGCTTGCCCTTCTCCAGGTGGCATCGCTGAGAATGTCATAAGCCATCTTATATCCGAAAAAGTCCGGAGTTCTCGGCTCAGGTACGGGAATTTCATTGTTGTTTGCCGTTACAAAAGTAAAGCTTTTAAGGGCCTCAAGCTTCTTTTCCTTGCTGACGAGCAGATTTTTGACGTGGTCGATTGTCAGAACTTTGTCGAAATCCAGGACTCTCGCGTTACGGTGCTTGACATAAGCCAGAGATATCGCTCCCACAGCTATCATATAGAACAGCATCCCAACGATAAAGACCGGTATCAGCAGCCAGATTATAGCGCCGGCCGCTCCCGCCCCCAGAATGACGCCCGTCCACATAACATCATTTGTATCTACCGTTTTGGCGTCCTGATGCACCCAGCTAATCAGTGGTAGCCATGCAAAAAAGAGAATCAAATAGCTAATGAGTTTGATTATGGAAATATAGCCGCCGTACTCGATGGAGGCTGATAGTAGATCCAGCATAAGATGCTCCGTTAAATCTCACAAAATGCCGCTGGCAGTGGTTCTTATACCCTTCAGTGCCATTTTTAACTCGTCCGTATTTGGTGCATATTTATACGCATCCTTCGGATCGATGAATCCTTTTTCCACCAAATCACAAAGGTTATATGTAATATCCTGCATCCCTTCGTTCTGTGAACTTCGTATCACGCTTGGCAAATCGCCTTCGCGACCCTCGGAAATGAGTCTCCTTGCGGCAGCGTTTGTGATTAGAATCTCCACGGCAGGTATCCTGTCGATATCTTCCTTGATGCACGGCAGCAATACCTGGCTGATGATTGCTCTAATAGCCAGGCTTAAAGTCTGCCTTACGAGGTCTCTTTCGGTTTGCTGGAACAGGTCCAAAAGCCGGTGAACGGCCTGGGACGCATTTGCCGAGTGCAATGTTCCGAAGACAAGGTGGCCGGTTTCGGCGGCTCTCATTCCCGCAGTGACTGTTTTGGCATCCCGCATTTCACCGACGAAAACAACATCAGGGTCTTGTCGCATAAGATATGTTAAGGCTTCCTCGAAATCATTGGTGTCAAGCCCGATTTCCCTTTGCGAGACTATCGCTTTTTGGTCCTTAAACAGGTACTCGATAGGGTCCTCGACGGTAATGATGTGACAGGAGCGGGTGCGGTTTATGTAGTCTATCATCGAAGCTATTGTTGTTGTTTTGCCACATCCGGTAGGGCCTACTACAAGAACCAGTCCCTGCCTGCTGCTGCATATCATTTCGAGTGACGGCGGCAGGTGCAGCTTTTCGAACGGCGGGATCTCTGTGTTGACACGCCGTGCCGCGAGGCTGATTAAACCTCGCTGGCGAAACACGTTCGTTCGGAATCGATGCTCCCCGTCAACTTCATGGGCGAAGTCAAGTGTCCCGTGCTCCAGGAAAAATTCCTTCTGGGCCGGACTGAGCAGCTCAAATACCAATTCTTCCATCTTCTCGGGGGTGATTGGTTCGCCGGTCGTTTTCTTCAATTCCCCAAAGAGACGCAATTTCGGGGTCTGCCCGACCTTCAGGTGCAGGTCGCTGGCGCGGGTTTTGATGGCGGCTCTGAAAAACTTGTTCAGCTTAGGCTCGTGTTCAAGAGGTGTTCGGGTATCAATAGGTTGTTCCGTCCCTTTGCCCATAATTACAACTAACTCCAACGTTTATAAACCGGCTCTTTCAGTCACGACCAAACCGATTATAGGTCGTTACACAGAAGAGCATTTATCATATAATGAGATTTGTAAAGACAAACCTTATATAACTATATTATAAGATTTTGCCCAGGTTGTCAAGCTTGATTGCTTGAACAATACTGATTTTCCGCCAAAATAGCAAGGTAATTTTTCCCGGTTTTAGCCCCTCATTCTTTAATAAACCTCCAAATTAGTACTGATAAACAAATCGACTATAGCGATTAGTGCCTGCTTGCCGATATAAAGAAGGGTGTATTTATGGAGTCAGAAAGACGGATACTATCGGGTAGAGAAAAGGATGAAGCTGCAATAAGGCTGCTTGAGAAACTGCAGGAGCAGTTGCGTTCGTCTGATGCATCAAACAGGCGCAGAGCGGCTTTCAACTTATCCTGGATGCAGGAAGATGGTCTGGAAATCTTAAAAAGTGCCTTATTCGGCAACGACCATATAACCACGAAGAACGCCGCCGCTTATGGGCTGAGAAAAATGGGTGGCAGGATGAAGAAGATGGCCCTGGAGGTGCTCAAAGAGGGGCTGAAACATCGTGACAGTTCCACGAAACAAGTGAGCAGAAACGCCTTGCAACTATTGGGGCAGAAGGTTCCCGCCGGCTCGGCGCCGCAAAAACAGGCGGCAAAAAAACCGAGAATCAGGGAGATTTCGCATGAAAGAAGGCCGAGGGTGAGAATGGATACGAGGCGGGGGATCGGTACGAGACGAATGCGCTGAAAAGGGTACTCTCTCCTGAAATTCCGGAAAAAGTCAAATCTAACGACGGTATTTCCCACCCGTAATCACGTCGCCAGCAGCAATGTCAGGGACATATAGATAGCCACACTAATCGAATCGTTGGCGGTAGTCACCAGGGGACCGGAACTTATCGCCGGATCTATACCGACCCGGCGGAACAAGAACGGCAGGAACAGGCCAAGCGTCGTCGCGACCATAATGGCCGAGAACATGGCCGTCCCGAATGCAAAGACAAGCCGCATCGCTTTGATGCCGTCTTCCAGGCCTTTTGTATGGAGCAATATTGCACAGGCAATGCCCCCAAGCAGACCGCAACTCAAAGCGACCAGCAGAGCAATTCGAACTTCACGCGTAAACACCTGGCTCAATTTCAGTGCCACAAGGTGGCCCGTTGCAAGTCCGGAAACCACAATCGCGGATGTTTGCAGGCCTGCATTGCCGCTGATAGCCGCAATCATCGGCACAAAAGCAAGCGCCACCGTATAAATGAGTGACAGATTATCGATGTGAAATCTGTCGTGGAAAAACATCAGAACCAGAGCGGTTACGCCGGTGCCTATCAGGCAGGGCAGCAGCCATGTCATTCGCACGCGGGCTGCATGGAATACCGATACGTTGTCCAGCTCATCAGGATCGGTGCCCGCCATCGTGTATAAGTCTTCTGCAGCTTCCTCCTCGGCGACCTCGATGACACGGTCGGCGGTGATTCGGCCAACGAGTTTATGGTTCTTATCGAGAACAGGTACGACGATAAGATCGTTCTTGCTGAAAATGTTTCTGACTTCTTCCTGGTCGGTGTTGACATTGACGTAAATGGTATCGGGATCGATCAGGTTGCCTATCTTCGCACTTTCGGGGCGGGTCAGCAGAAACCGCAGACGAACGTCGCCGAGAAATCGTCCTGTCTTGTTCACGACGTAAACAGAATAGAAATCCTCGTCGATTTCAGCGGCACGAATTTTACTGACGGCTTCGGCGACGGTTGCATCCTCCGGGACACTGATTAGAACCGGGTCCATAATCCCGCCGGCCGAGTCTTCGGAGTAGCTCATCAGCTCCTTAATCTCGGCCGATTCGGTCGGGGATATGCTTTCGAGCAGCTCAGCCCTTTCTTCTTCGGACAGCTCGGAAAGGATGTCGGCGGCATCGTCAGGGTCAAGCTCGGAAACAAGGCTTATCAGCTCCTCGTCTTTGAGCAGCTCGAAAAGTTCCGCCCTGGTTGCTTCATCTACCTTTTCCAGAACCTCGGCGGACATCGGCTTGTCCATAGCGTCGAAGATAGCGCGTCTTTCATCGTTATCCACAAGCTCGACGATTTCGGCTATGTCACTGCTTCGCTGGTCGCTCAGCAGCTTGCGCAGGGCCGATGTATCCCCTGACTCAAGCAAACGCTCAATTTCTTGCAGCAATTGTTTCTGTTCGTCTGCCATTGATAAACTCATACTAAAGCCGATAGTCAAATTCACCCGCCCGCGGCATAAAGTAACCGATTTTCTTTTGTCCGGCAACAATTTTGGGCGCACTAAAAAACTTTAGTCCCTCTGCCTCACATCTTTTGGTTGCCGAATCGGCTACAAAATCATTGACTATAGCGCTCATAAGTGTTATAATTACAGTGACTAAAGGAGAAATTCTCGACCTTCTTCGAGGAATAATAGAGAATGTTTGCCCTAAGCGAAACTTTTGGCCTTTCCGTGAATCAACAACAAAGCGACACCTTTGCAATCCGGCTGCTAATTTTGCTCATCATTTGTATTTTTGGCTTCCCGGATTTCTGTATACATAGAGCCCCGGTGAATTCTTCAACATGACCAAATTTACCGGCGAGGCAATAAATTAGCTTATAATCGGAAATGAAGGGTAAAATGTTCTTGGCTTTGGAATGGTTTTAGTGTAAAATATAGTCCGAAGCGATTGTTTTGGTTTCGCTGAGAAAAATGCATATTGTTCTGTTCGAGGGCGATACGATGAAAAGCTTTTTTTATGGGATTTTAGGAATCTGGGTGATGATTGCCTGTGTGTGTCCGGCGGCACCTGAGCCGGCTATTGTACCCGCTCCGGGTCAATGGACCGTTGATATGGAGTTTACTCATCCCCAGCAGCTCGCTTTACCTCGAGGTCCCGATAATAAGCCGGTTAATTTCTGGTATATAATTATTACGATGACCAACAATACGGGTAACGACGTCGATTTTTATCCGAAATGTGACCTTATGACGGATACGTTTCAGATTATCCCGGCGGGTAAGTTTGTATCGCCAATGATTTTCGAGCAGATAAAAAGGCGTCATAAGAGCAAATACCCGTTTCTCGAATCTTTAGACAACGCCGGCAATAAAATACTCGAGGGTGAGGATAATACTAAGGATATCGCCGTAATCTGGCCTGATTTTGATACGCAAGCCAAGAGTGTAAAACTATTTATAACAGGATTGAGCAATGAGACGGCCGCCGTGAGCCATCCGGTTGCGAAAGATGATATGGGCCAGCCGCTCCAGATTTTCCTGAGAAAAACCCTCGAATTAGATTACTCACTCAGAAGCGACCAGGCTTTAAGGTCTGATAGCAGCTTTTCTTATCAGGGCAAACGCTGGATTATGAGATAATATTCCAATACCCGGCCGGGAAGGAGAAAATATATTTTTATAGAATATAAGGTACTTTCTAAAACAAAGCCTGGTCAGTTTTTTTGAGACTGGTTTTGAGGAACAGTAGAAAATTGTTATCGCGATTCCGAAAAAAATTTTGTTTTTTTGTATTTTCCCGTGCGTTTTAAGGAAAATATGTATTTATATTTTTGTTTAGTTGTCTTGTCTAAATCCTCCATATTGACTAATTCTGCGGTTTGCTACAATGGTTTTCGGGGGCCCAACTATACAATATTAGTGTTTTTTTGGGGCTTAAATTGCCTTTTTAGAAGCAAATTATCGAGAGAGCGGCTTGTTATTGAACGTGCATTATCTAATCTAATTTGCTGGCAAGTATGGACGCAACGGAAAGTCTGAATAACTAACTGTCCATTTGATAATTTATTTGCCAAAAAGGTTTTAGTGTCGTATAATAAAGTAGGTATTAATCAGAGTTAATGTAGGATATACCTTATGGGAAAAATACAAACAGCACAAAAGATGCCTCCCATAGAACAGCTAAGGGGCAGAACCCTCGGTCGGATACTTATCAAAATGGGTGTTCTAAGCCGGGACAAGGTTCATGAATGTCTGAAAATCCAGGGCCAGCGGGGGGGAGGGGTGCAGATCGGCCAGATTTTTCTCGAACTGGGTCTGGTCGATGAGGCTCAGCTCCAGATGGCATTGGCGGCCCAGCGGGGAATGGAGCATGTGAGTCTGGATGGTATTGATATCCCTTCTGATGTAGTCGAGAAGGTTCCGGCGCAGATGGCAAAGACGTACCACATTGTACCGATCGAATACAATAAGGGGCTCAACGAATTGATAGTTGCCCTTGACAATCCTGAAAACTTCAGAGCAACCGACGACTTGAGCACTCTTATGGGTTTTAAGGTTACCGCAAAGATAACCGACTCGGATGCACTGGAAAAGGCTTTGACAAAACATTATAAGACCCAGGATGAAAACATCAACGAACTAATCGATGAGATACAAAGCGACACGTTTCTCGCGGAATTTGACGGCAGGAACCAGAGTATCGACTTGGATGAGTTGAAAGAGCTTTCCGAGTCAAATCCTGTCAAGAAACTGCTGAACCTGGTCCTGCTGCAGGCAATTCGAGACAAGGCATCGGACATTCATTTCGAGCCGTTCGAAGATGAGTACAAGATGCGTTACCGTATCGACGGCGTTCTTTATGAAATGGTACCACCCCCCAAATACATTGCCGCAGCGCTCAG
>DQCG01000008.1 GCA_003533825.1 Phycisphaerales bacterium | reverse complement strand
CGGATTTGCCCGCGGGCAAAAAAGTTGAGATTGCAAAGGCGGTCGGCATCGGTGCGGTCAAGTATGCCGACTACTCCAACAATCGTACGAGTGATTACGTTTTCAGCTTCGATAAGATGCTCGCCATGGACGGCAACACCGCCCCTTATATGCAGTACGCCTACGCCCGGATAAAATCGATCGAGCGAAAGGCGCAGAGCAAAAACGTGGATATTGAAACTGAGCTTGCCGACGTAAAATCTCTGAACCTGACCGACCCGGCCGAGTTGGACTTGGCGAAATACCTTATCCGTTACGGCGAGGCGATACAATCGGCCGTCGCCGACTACAGGCCGAACTACCTGACGGTGTACCTTTACGAGCTTGCCCAGAAGTTCAGCGCATTTTACACTAACTGCCCGGTGCTGGTCGCCGGGCCGGACAAAAGGCCGACGAGGCTTTTACTCTGCGATCTGACAGCAAGAACTATCAGGCACGGTCTCCACGAGCTTTTGGGTATCGGAGTCGTTGAGCAGATGTAAGGAGGAACGAAAATGAAAGTTGTCCAGGAAGATTTTCGCGTTAGCACTAAGAGCCGCAATCAGATGATCGATATTACCAGCCAGGTTCGCTCGCTTGTCGGGCAGGCCGGTGTCACCGACGGCGACGTTATCGTCTATTGCCCTCACACTACGGCGGCGATAACCATAAATGAAAATGCCGATCCATCCGTTCCGCACGATATGCTTTTGACACTCGAGGATCTGCTACCCCAGCACCGGCCCGGCTACAGGCATTCCGAGGGCAATTCCGATTCGCACTGCAAAAGCTCACTGGTCGGCTGCAGCGAACAGATTCTCATTAAGGGCGAATCCCTGCAGCTCGGCACATGGCAGGGTATTTTTTTCTGTGAGTTCGACGGCCCCCGCAGCAGGAAAGTAATCGTCCAAATCCGCGGTGAATAGAAAATTTCGAGTGACAATCCGAAATGAATAACCATTATTGCATCACTCAGGAGCTGCGCGCATAAAAAGGGCGAGGTGGTGGGACCGGCTGGGGGGGAGACCGGTGGACCACACTGCCTCGCCGAGGTCTAACAACCCCTAAGGGGTATTAATTCAATATCTTATCTTAAAGAGCATATCAAGAAAATAATGCGTTAAGAAAACCCTGTCAAACGAAAAATGAAAGAACAGAAAAAAACCGCAAGGTGTTTATCATCCACCCCACATTTTCTTAATATGATTAGTATACATGTTTTGGCCGTAAAAATCAAGTTTAAAATTGGATATTTTGTTTTTTTTCATGAGCATTACATTATCCGAACGAAAATCACAAGACCAGCCATTTCAAATACTTATGCTTATTTATGCCGCTAACGGCTGATAAGTCCTAAAAAGTTGCCATTAAACAAGATTTCCCCCTGATGTTATAAAAAAACCTCCAATATTTATGTCCCGATTTTTTTTTATGCTGGAAAAAATATTCCTGGGCTGATATCTTTAATACACCCTGATTTGTAATAGAATAAATACGTAATTTTAGTACCAAATTCATTCTTATGACGAAAATATCTGCGAGAATCAAACAAGTAAAAGGCATCATTAACTCTGCCTGTATGCATGCCGACAGAGATCCTGAAGAGGTAAAGCTTGTCGTCGTAACCAAATCCGTCGGTATCGAGGCTGTAAAAGAGGTCATACATCTGGGCTTCACCGAGCTGGGAGAAAACCGGGTCCAGCAGCTTAAAAAAATCTCCATCGAGGTAGCTGATTTTCTGCAGGGACCCGATGGGAACTCGGGCCTGCCGAAAAAGATAAACTGGCATATGATCGGCCATTTGCAGAGGAATAAGGTGCGCCAGGTTTTGCCCATAGCCGTTCTGATACATTCGCTGGATACCCTTCGCCTGGCCGAAGAGATGAACACCGCGGCGGCAAAGCTGAACTCACGCCCTAAAGTGCTTTTGCAGGTCAATACATCCAACGAGCCCCAAAAATACGGAGTCCCTGTAGGTGCGGCAACGCACCTTGCCGAGCAGATAGAGACCCTGCCGAACGTACAACTGGTCGGCCTGATGACAATGGCGCCGCTGACCCATAACAAGGACGTCGTCCGGGCTTGTTTCGTTCGGGCCAGGGAATTGTTTGTCGAAATGCGCGGCGAAAAAATCGTCGGACCGCAGTTTACAGAGCTGAGCATGGGTATGAGCTCGGACTACGAAATCGCCGTCGAAGAGGGGGCAACCATCCTTCGCATCGGCTCGGCAATATTCGCCGGATGATTTGGAGGTTTTCGGACCTGCATTATTCAACTCCGCTTATCTTTTTAAGAAAGAAAAAGGTAAGAAAAAAGCAAAGTACCATCTCTAAGAAGCCGAAATTAACTTACGCTCGTGTTTAGGACTAACGTGGGCATATAGTCCTATAATATTGTTATGGAAAGCAGACGAGATGGAAAGAATAGAATCATTGAGTGCTATTGAGTTGCCGTCGGATTTCACGGATGTCCTGTATATGACGGACGAGGACTCCATGCCGCCCGAAATAAAACGGCTTTTAAAGGTAAGGAAGCTTTCTTACTGTATTCTTCCGATAGAGAAGTTCCCCGACGTACGCGACAGACTTGATTTGATAGGAACCGTCATCATCGACACAAAAGAATCGACGGTCTCGGAGAAGCAACTGGTTCGAATAATCGAGTCACTCGAGATGGAACATATCGGCGTGATTCTGCTTACAAACCGGGCGAAAGTACCCGTTAAAAGTTTTTCCCTGTCACCGTCGAAAAACAGCTTCTCCGTGGGCGGTACAATGGATATGGTTTCCATAGATGAGCTGTGGACACGAGTGAGTGTCAATCTCGCATATCGAAAAGGCAATTCGTCAATCGTGGTGAAGCCTGCAATTCCACCCCGGCAGGTGCACTCAATTTACAAGAATAAACTGGCGGAGCAACTTGCTATGACAAAAGTGTTAGCGGATAACCTGACAGAACAGCTTCGTTTGGCCGGTCTTGTTCAGCAGGATTTTCTACCGGCAAAATTACCGAATACGGACGAAGTACGCTGGTCTACGATTTTTATGCCGGCCGAATGGGTCTCCGGCGATATTTACGATATTGTACGTATCGACGAGCAGCACATAGGTTTTTATATAGCCGATATAGTCGGCCACGGGATGCCCGCCGCCCTGCTGACAATCTTTTTGAAGCAGGCCCTGGTTATGCGGGAAACCATCGAAAACAATTATCGTATATTCTCACCGGCCGAAGTCTTGAAAAATCTCAACATGCGAATGACCGCACAGAAACTTTCAGGCTATCAGTTTGCTACCTGTTGTTATTGTCTGCTGAATACGAAAACGCTGCAGCTTACATACTCGCGGGCGGGACACCCCTACCCGATTCTTATCAGCCCCGGCAACAAGCCGGAACAACTGCAAATACGAGGCTCTCTGCTCGGAATTTTCGAACATGCCGAATACGTTCAGAGGACCATTCAGCTTCAACCCGGCGATAAACTGCTGCTTTATTCCGACGGCGCCGAGCCTTTCATAGGCAGGTTCAACGATGAAGGCTGCTTTGGTTTCAACAAGGAATTCTGCGATGTCAAGGATTCGTCAATAGTCGATATGGCCGACTCACTTAATATGGTTATACAAAGTCAAACAAACGAGCCGGCCGAAGTTGATGACATTACCTTAGTCGGCCTCGAGATACTTCCAAACATCGCCGGCAATTGTGAGAACTAAGCCCACC
>DQCG01000649.1 GCA_003533825.1 Phycisphaerales bacterium | reverse complement strand
CATGTTCGTCGGCTACCAGGCGGTAGGTACGCTCGGCAGGAGAATCGTTAACGGCGAGAAAGAGGTACGAATTCTCGGACAGGAGTATCCGGTCAACGCCAGGATCGCTCGGATAAACGGTTTCTCGGCACACGCTGATAAAGAAGAGCTTTTCGAATGGTTGAGCGAATTGAAAAATACGCCCCGAAAGATATTTGTCGTACACGGCGAAGCCGAAAGCGCAAACGAGTTCGGTGACTACATTCGGGAGAAAACCGGCTGGCAAGTGGCTGTTCCGGCTTATCAGGATGAAGTTGTCCTCGATTAAAGTTGACATAATATATGCCTAACTTCAACTTTGTAAAAATCTTGTTCTAAGAAGTTTTTCTTGATGGCAGGGGGATTGATTTAGTATAAATGGAGTAGGTGATATCGGTGGATTTTTCAGACGGGTGATACTTTTATAAATTTCAAGTGTATTACCATAATTAAAATAATTGTCTTATTTTAAAGGAGGATTGTTATGTATCGAAGATTGACTTGTCTGATTTCATTTGTTTTGCTTCTGGGTATATCTGTTAATATCGCGAATGCTGATATCAAATCAGATCTCGTTTCGTACTGGAAGCTTGACGATGGAAGCGGAACCACGGCCAGGGACACCGTCGGCAGTAATGATGGAACACTCAAGGGCGATGCAAAGTGGGCGGAAGGCTGGGTTATTGGTGCAGTTGAGCTTGACGGCGATGATGATTATGTGGACTGCGGAGAAGGTACCGTATTCAACACAGTCTGCCGCGACGTGATCACACTCGCTGCATGGGTAAAGGCCAATCCGGCCGCCGGACCCGATTGGGGAGGTGTCATCATGAGAGGCTATGGTTATTTGTATGGCGATATTGAACCCTTTGATACGTTCGCCATGTATTATCACAGACCTAATGAGAGGATGGGTTTCAAAACCAATAGCACTTCACCTGAGTGGATGGCTTCACCGGACGGTTCAGCGACTGATTTGTTTGATGAAGAATGGCACCATGTGGCATCGGTATATGATGGAGCAGAAAAGGTGATTTATCTTGATGCTGTTGAGATCGTCAGAGGGGCGGCGACGGGCCAGATTGGTATCGGTGAGGGAACAGGCCGCGTCCTTCTCGGCGGAGGAAGAGATGTAGAGCCTATGGTCATTGAATTCGGCGGCCGTATCGACGAAGCCCGGATTTATGACCGGGCGCTGACGCAGGAAGAGATTGTGGCCGTTATGGAGAACATTGAAAATATGCCGTATGCTATGAGTCCGGATCCACCCATTGGTACTCTCCATATGGATATATGGGTAACCCTTTCGTGGAAACCGGGTGATTTTGCGGTCTCACATGATGTGTATATGGGTGATAATCCTGAAGACGTTAATGAAGCCACGCGAGATTCAGAATTGTTCCGGGGCAACCAGGATTTGACATTTTATGTTGCCGGCTTTCCCGGATATGCATATCCGGACGGCCTTGTTCCCGGCACAACTTACTACTGGCGAATCGATGAAGTTAACGATGCCGAGCCGAACAGTCCGTGGAAGGGAGAAATCTGGAGCTTTTCGATTCCTTCGAAAAGCGCATATAGCCCTGTCCCGGCTGATGGCGCCGAGCTTGTACCTCTGGATTCAGCACTTGCCTGGACACCGGGTTTCGGCTCGAAACTCCACACAATATACGTTGGCGAAGATTTTGACACCGTGAATGAGGCTGTCGGCGGGTCTCCGATAGGAGTAGCAAGCTACAGCCCCGGCCCACTTCAATTGGCCAAGACTTACTACTGGCGTGTCGATGAGTTCGACGGGGCCGGCACGTATAAAGGCGATGTCTGGAGCTTTACGACCGAAGGCGCCGTCAGCGGCCCTAATCCGGCCGACGGCGCTGTTGATGTAAGTCCCACGCAGATTCTTACCTGGGATGCGGGAGCTATTGCCGCTTCGCACGAGGTGTACTTCGGCGCGGATGCGGATGCCGTAATGAATGCAACCAAAACATCACCTGAGTATAAGGGTGCCAGGGCTCTCGGCGAAGAGAGCTACGATACCGGCAGGCTTGCGTTGACTACGACTTACTACTGGCGGATCGATGAAGTCAACGGTGTTAATCCCGACAGTCCGTGGGTCGGCAACATCTGGAGCTTCACGACGGGTGATTTTTTTGTCATCGACGATTTCGAGGGCTACGATGCCGGCGATAATCAGATATGGTACGCCTGGCATGATGGATTGGGCTACGGCACGCTCGGCACCGAAACATACTTTATCGGCAACGGTACAGGAGCCGCCGTAGGTGATGAGACCACCGATTCTTATTGCGAGGAAAGCATTGTACATGGCGGCGGCAAATCGATGCCTGTGTTCTACGACAATAACAAGCAGGGCTTCTCGATGTATTCGGAAGTGGAGTTCACATTGAGCGAAGCACGCGACTGGACCGATGAAGGCGTTAACGAATTGTCACTGTGGTTCCAGGGTGTTTCGGATAATGCCGCCGAACAATTGTATGTGGCGGTGGCCAACAGAACGGGCCAGCCGGCAGTCGTGACAAACGATGATCCGGCGGCGGCACAAATTGGCGCCTGGATAAAGTGGGTCATCCCCCTGCAGGCCTTTGCCGATCAGGGCATAAATTTGGCCGATGTTGACAGGATTATGATTGGCCTCGGTATCCGGGGCAATCTGACGTCGCCGGGCGGGGCAGGCAAGATGTTCTTTGATGACATCCGAATTGATCGGTCGAAAGAGACTGCCGAATAAATTCGCATTTTCCTGAAACGGCATTAGGACATAAGTTTGGGGCTTATACCATTCGGACAGGTATAAGCCCCGTTTGTATTGGTTTGTATTGGGACACACCCACGGTGGTGATTTATCCCGGCATGGCAAATCCCCGAGTACTCCGGTAAAAATAGAAAGTTATTTGCTATCGCTGGAAACCAAAACACTAACAGTGTTTTTGACGGCACTCGTTTGTTTTACCAGTTCTATACCTTTGCCCGTTCCCAGATTGCGCGAATACTGCTTATCCACCGGATTATTCCAGTGCTCGTAAACACCCAGACTGCCTAAACGAGTGACGTTTCCTTTGTGGTCGGGATCGTAGAAAGTTCCTGAAGGAGCTTTATCGGCCAGCGCCGCCTCGATGAGGTAATCGTTTGTGCCGGACCGGTGAGAGCCATCGTCCCATTCGTTCCACAGGAAATCGAAGCCGACAGCATCGATTGCGACCGGGTCCTGCGAGGCCAGCAGACTCGAACTCCAGTCACCGTTAAAGGGCGGGCTGTTCCATTTTCCCGGTGCCCTTTCTTTAGCGTGCTGTCCGGCGTAAAGCCCGTCAATCAGATACAGTAGAGTTTTGCCGCCGAGATGCTTATGCCCCATCAGATCTACCAGCGGCCTGTAGTGACCCATGCCGGGAGTGTTGTACGGAAGGTCTTTGTGCATATCGTAGTAGCTGCTCTGGCGGGCGGGCTTTCTGACTAACGAACCATAGTGATTCTTCGCGCACAGCGTGATGCCTGCCATGTCGTTGTGGCTTTTGAGATTGGCCAGGTTTATCAGGTATGCCGCCTCGACATAAGAGGCGGGCGCGAAGTCCTGTTTTTTGCCATCGGCGTCCGGAGTGCTCCAGTAGAACGGTATGGTTGACAGTTTTGCACCTGTCCGTCCGAATTTGCCGAGGTACTCGAGGTAGCGAACATTCGGGAACTCCTTGTGGCACATATCATAATATTCATTCGGAAAATAGCAAAGCGTGTCGCCAACAGTGATGTCGGACTCGCTGACGCCGGCTTCGTTGGTGAGCTGTCGCAGCAGGGCGATAATCATTTGCGGCGATGTATTCATATAATCGGTGCTTCTAAGATTATAGTCGTTGATGCTTTCCGTCGGCCGTCTGCTCCAAACCTGGATGCAGCCGACATAGTTGACTTTGATGACAATCTTTTCACCCTTCTTATATCCGGATTTTCCCTTGCCGTTCGTCTCGTTGAAATGCTCGAAAAGTTTGTTCCAGGCGGCGGTATCGGTTTTCTCGCCGCTCAGAGCCATGATTGCCCGGCTCATCATCCGATCCACTACTGCCTGGTCGGTATGATTGCTTTGCCACCAGTGCCCGTTGCCGGGGCCGTCCCAGTCGGTCGCATCGGGATCGTGGACCCAGACGACACGACCGGGATGAATACCCTTGGCATCGCCGATCGGGGCGTTTGCGGTCGGCTCATCGGCGTAAACCACTTTTTCCGCCGTCATACTTTGAGCGAACCATATAGAGCCAACGCTCACGGCGATGAGCATGACACCTAACACGTAGCGTGACTGCGCCAGGCAGCGTTTTGCCTTGCGAAAAGCAGTGATCGAGCCGATTGCACCGGCCAGCCAGAGTGCGAAACCCGATGCCAATGGGAAGGCGACACGCTGGCACGGGTACGTCGCGCGTGAAGGCTTAGGTATTACACGAAGCAGAAACCACAACAGCGCCAGCAGCCCGCCAATTGGAAATATCCACTTGATCCAACGATGTTTAAGTTGAAGCTTACGAGGCTTACAAGTCTTTGGACAAACTGACCGTGCTTGTTCTTTTCGTCGCGATAGCATTTTCTGACCTTTCCAACTTTAGGTTATTCAAAACAGAAGTTTTCCAAACCTGTCATATTATGTTATAATTACGATTTCTTTGCAAGGATAATGAAAATGAGAAAAAGTGCAGTAGTCTCTGCCAGATTTGTTATGGCGGTATTTTTATTAGCATTGTATTTTCTAAAGCCTGCCCCGGCGAATGAGGCGATCTGGATAGAAGGTGAGGATTATAATACGTCCACTTTCGTTGAAAAACAGGGCGCCGGATCGTGGTACCATAACGATAAAATCACGAAGGACCTATTATCGCCGGGAGAGCCGGGCGTTTCAGATGGTGATTGGCATTCGCACTACACGAGCAACAGTTACCACGATTCCGGCACGGCGACGTACGCATTCACCGTTACCGAAGGCGGAAGTTATTCGTGGTGGATTCGGCTCAATCCGTTTCGCAACAGCAACGGCGGGGCCGATTACAGCTACAGCATCGACGACGGGGTATGGCAGGATATCGATCTGTCGTATGTCACCAACCGGCTTGACCTGGTCGATCCGGGTATAGATATACGCTTCATTGCGTGGACGTTCGGCGGTTCGGTAGGTTTGGCGGCCGGGCCTCACACGCTGAAGGTGCGCATCTCGGATCGTGATGGAGCGGATGAGCAAGGTCACGGCGGCATCGACGCGATTGCTTTTACGAATTTTCCCTGGGCGCCAACTGGTGTTGTTAAGCCCGATCCGAATCCGCCGGCGCCCGGACCGGATGACTGGTTCATACTGATGTCCGGGCCGGACCGGCATTCGCCGGATTCGATAATCGATATGAGTCGCCTGGTCGAGAAACCCGCCGGTAAGCACGGTTTTCTTAAGCGAGATGGTAAGGATTTCGCTTTCGAGGACGGTACTTCAGTAAAGTTCTGGGGAGTTGACGCCGGGATGACCGAGACGGTCGAGTCGCAGCGTCGTCAGGCCCGGTTCTATGCCAAGCACGGCATCAACATGGTGCGCCAGCATCCGGTGCAAAGCGTACTGGGCGTTCTGCAGTCGGGCGGCCGCAGCCGACAATTCGATTCCGCCAGGCTGGAAAGGTGGGACCGGTGGTTCTCGATTCTTAAGGACAGCGGTATCTATATGACATTGTCGCTGTTCTACCCGCATGTAATCACGCCGGAGGATGGCTATCCGCAGGACCTTTATAATGAGCTGCCTGACAGGGGTGCCGGAAAAAGCACTTCGGGTGTTGTGACTATCATGCAGGATCTGCAGGATGCGGAGTGGCACTGGGAGCGTGTGCTTCTCGAACATATCAATCCATATACAGGGCTCGCCTACAAGGATGATCCGGCTCTGGCGATAGTCGAAGTGCATAATGAAGACAGCATTTTCTGGCACGCTCCACTTAATGATTTGGCTGAGTACAGCAACGGTAAGCTCGA
>DQCG01000416.1 GCA_003533825.1 Phycisphaerales bacterium | reverse complement strand
ACATGACTGCGGTTAAACTTCTTGCCAAGCTCCGTAAACGGGCGGCTTGACCGATGCCGTCCATGCGGATCGTAAGAACCGCAAGCCGCGGCTGTAAACGGACGCCGAGCCCGCGGCGATGGTTTTAGATACGTTAGGCGTCTTGCAAAAATTAAAGGCTTCTGAAAAATTGAAGTTAGGCATATATTATTTTAGAA
Organism: Phycisphaerales bacterium; assembly: GCA_003533825.1. Lineage (GTDB taxonomy): Bacteria > Planctomycetota > Phycisphaerae > Sedimentisphaerales > Anaerobacaceae > JAFGPJ01. The sequence continues at coordinate 2,600 of DQCG01000416.1, read as the reverse complement.
AATCTTCTTCCGTGATTTTCTAAAATTATCGTGTACCGTACGATGACATATTATCGAGCAAAAGTTATGCATCTTGTTTTAGAAAGAAAAAATCAAAAGATGAGATTTTTTCTTTCCAAAAGTATGTCTAACTTCAATTTTTCAAAACTCATTTACCACCAATAGAAAGGAAACCGGCAGGTGAAAGCGATTTTGTTATTGGAAGACGGCACGGTTTTTGAAGGCACCTCATTCGGCGCCACAGGCCAGAGGTGCGGCGAAGTCGTCTTCAATACATCAATGTCCGGCTACCAGGAAATCCTCACCGATCCATCGTACAACGAGCAGATAATAACGATGACGTACCCGCTTATCGGCAACTACGGTACGAACAAGGCCGACTGGGAATCGAGGAAAATCTTCGCCGCGGGTTTTATAGTTAAGGAAAACTGCAATTATCCGAGCAACTGGAGAAACGACGATTCACTCAGCGACTACCTCGAAGCCAACAACGTCGTCGGGCTCGAAGGAATTGACACACGCGCCCTCGTCAGGCACATCCGCACCAAAGGAGCCATGCGAGGCGTTATCTCTTCGACCGAATTCAGCACAACGAATATGAGAAAGACGCTCGACAAATACCCCGGCCTTGTCGGCAGGGACATTGTTAAAGACGTCACTACCGAGAAACCTTACCGCTGGGAGCAAGGTGTCGTCGATGTATTGAGCGGCGCCGAATCCGCGCCCGAAAAGAAATATAAAGTCGTCGCCTTCGATTACGGCATCAAGCAGAACATTCTTCGCCTGCTTCGCTCGCACGCCTGCGACGTTCACGTTGTCCCGGCGAGAACAACGGCAAAGCAGGTTATGGCCCGCAAGCCGGACGGCGTATTTTTGAGCAACGGACCCGGCGACCCGGCGCCCGTGGAATACGCCATCGAGACAGTTCGCAAACTGCTCGGCAAGGTCCCCATTTTCGGCATCTGCCTCGGCCACCAGATTCTCGCCCTGGCACTCGGCGCCAAAACCTACAAGCTCAAGTTCGGCCACAGAGGCGCCAACCACCCCGTGAAGAATCTCAGGACCGGGAAAATTGAAATCACCAGCCAGAACCACGGCTTCTGCGTGGACACCAACTCGCTTAAAGAAAAAGAAGTCGAGCTGACGCACCTGAACCTCAACGACAACACGAACGAGGGACTCCGCTGCAAAGACAAGCCGGCCTTCTCCGTACAGTACCACCCCGAAGCATCCCCCGGCCCACACGACTCGAATTACCTGTTCGATGACTTCATCAAGTTGATGCGATGTGAGTAACTCGTATCTCGTATCCCGTGTCTCGTATTGTCATTTCTGCGAAAGTAGCTTGTAGGGTGTGCAACTTGTTGCACACGCATCCAGTGCTCCGTAATAATTAACGAACGCGTGTGCAAAAAAAGAATTTGCACACCCTACAGGACTCGTCCTTCGTCCGCCATTTATCGTATCTCTTATTGTCATTCCTGCGAAAGCAGGAATCTATCTCCTTTAAAGCTATGGATTCCGCATCGAGTGCGGAATGACCAATTCTCTAATTCTCTAATCAACTAATTCTCTATTCTTTTTGCGGGAAATTCAGACTTGCGAACTTGCCGTGGTATTTAATTGCGCCCCGGTCGTAGGCTTTGGCCGCCTCAATCTCATCGTCAAATAAGCCGAGCTGTATTTGGGTACGGTTTAGGCATATCCGAGCACGCCATTTTTCCCAATACCTATCCCAGAGAACCCCTTTATAGCGTGAACGGCTCTTGCCTGCATATTTCTTTCGATTGCGTATATTCTGAGCCATTGTGGCCGGACGAAGATTTGCCTTACGATTATCAAGACCATTTTGGTTAATGTGATCGACAAATATATCATCGGGTACTTTGATTACCTCACGGTGCATGCGGATACGATAACATTTGCCCCTTTTCCTAACCGAGCGGGCCGCGTAGAATGTCGAGCAGCCCTTGATGACAAACCATTTATGTTTGGAAAGCCGGAAATAATCATCCGGATCGACGATGGCGTACTTGCCCTGAGTCAGCGGTATCCGGCAGAAGGCGTACCCGTAGCGAATCCGCCGATATAAAAGTACCGGCCGGAGCATGACCCAAACAAGCCAGATCGGGATGGTTATAGTGAACTTAATTCTACTGCCCCACCTCCTGAAGTATCAGGAGAAATCCGAAATTCTAAGCACTAAATCCGAAACAAATCCAAAATTCAAATGACCAAAGTACGAAACTCTATGCCTCGTCTCCGCTCGGCATGAAGAATGCTCCCATATTCACCCCTTCGATTTCCTAAGGGCAGGCTCTGAGTGAAGTCGGATGAATGCTCCCCTCTTCACCCTGAGCGGAGTCGAAGGGTAGTTTTGAGCATTTGAATTTCGGTCATTCTGATTTGTTTCGTATTTCGGATTTCGATATTCGTATTTATGTTTTTTTCCGGAGGCCGAAAAAAAGCCGCCCCCCATAATTGGAGCTACATGCACGTTTGATGCGAAAATCTACAAAATTGTAGACGGTGTTTTTGACGTAAGTGCTTTTGTGGAAAGAAATAAAAAAAATTTCAAACTTTTTTATTTTTGTTTCCAA
>DQCG01000646.1 GCA_003533825.1 Phycisphaerales bacterium | reverse complement strand
GTACAGATATTAACCTCGTCACTGTTTAACTCAGACAGGGCGGCATAAAGGGTGGTATTTTTGCCTGAACCTGTCGGGCCCGTTACCAGAACGATGCCGTTTGGAGATTGTATTACCTGCCGAAATAACTGGAGATTTTCGTAGACAAATCCGAGCGACTCAAGGCTGAAAAGAACCTTCTGCGGATCGATGATCCTGATAACCACCTTTTCGCCGAAGTTACCCGGCATCACGGATACACGCAAATCGATCGGTCTGCCTTCCACTAAAACATGAATACCGCCATCCTGCGGCAGGCGCCGCTGAGCGATGTCCAGCTCGGCCATAATCTTGACACGAGAAACAATCGCGGAATGCATCTGATAAGGCGGACAAATCTTCTCATACAACCTGCCATCCACTCTATATCGAACTCGCAGCTTCTTGTCGTCCGGCTCTATATGAATATCGCTGGCATTTTCCCGCACGGCGTTGTAAAGCAGATAATTGACCAGTTTTACAACAGGCGACTGTCCGGCTATCTCCTCAAGGTTGCTTATATCCTGAGTGATATTCTCTACAAGTGCAAATTCTTCCAACCCCTCATCATCGATAATATCGTCAATAACAAAAACATTAGCCGCCGGCAAATACGTCTGTAAAGTGGCCTTAATATCCTTGCTTGTCGAACATACTATCTGGACCTTACAGCCGCTTATACGTTCTATTTCGTCTATCAAAAATACATTTGTCGGCTCACTGACCGCCATAGTGAGCACATTATTAACCTTAAACAGCGGCAGGATGATATATTCTTCGAGAAACTCCCTCGGCAAAATCTCGATCACTTTCGGATCACATATCTTAGGGCTAACTTGTGCATACGGCACACCGTAGGCTTGAGCCAGTGCAGAGGCTATCTGATTTTCCGTACAATAGCCCATCTCCACCAGCAGTTCGCCGAGCAGCTTGCGATGGCCTTTTTCTTTCTGCTCGGTGAGAGCTTTTTCAATCTGCTCAGCAGTCACGATACGACGCGAGAGCAATAGCTGTCCAAGCTGCATCTTATTTTCCACTGCTATTTCGCTCATATTTCGTATCTCGTATCTTGCCGGAGCGACCCAAACGTTCGAGCGCTTTGCCTATGCAAAACTTTTTACCGCCTCTGCAAGTTCCGAATAGTGCTCAAACTCGCTTTCAAGCTGAGTAATTTCCAGAATTCTCATGCAGTTTTCATCAAGCCCCGCCAATCTGAGTTCCCGTTTGTTTTCATTGCAGTAGTCATTCGACCACAACAGCAACTCCAAACCCTGGCTATCGATAAATCCCAGACCGCTCATATCAAGCACTATACATGTCTTGTGTTGAGCGATAATATCAGTGATTGTATTTTTAAACAATTCGGCAACATCCCCATCCAGCTCGCCCTGCAATTCAACCACAGTCACATTGCCGTAATCTTGTATATTGACTTTCATCTGATTAGTGTCCCCACAGCAGCAGTGCCATATTCTTCCGAACTACTGCGGCCGTAAATTTCACTGAAACCATCCCGTATAATATCCCAGAGCCTGCTGATATCACTTTCGAGAAACACCCTGCCGATTTCCTCATCGAACTGTGTACCCAAACCCTTCTCTATCTCCGCGAGCGCTTGCTCCACAGTCATAGCATCTCTATAGGTTCGCTTTGACGTCATTGCATCAAAACTATCAGCCAGTCCGACAATTTTACCTGTCAGTGGTATTTTATCGCCGACCAGGCCATTCGGATAACCCCTGCCATCGACTCGCTCGTGGTGACATAATACACCCGGCACAATATCGCGCATCTGCTGTATTTCACGTAAAATACCCGCTCCTATCGACGGATGCTTTTTTATACGGTCGAATTCCTGGTCGGTCAGCTTGCCTTCCTTACGCAATACAGCTTCCTCTATTCCTATTTTTCCTATATCATGCAGCAAGCCGGCCAAATAGACCTTGTGTATTTGTTCCTCATCCAGAGGTTCTTTCTCGGAGAGACGTTCAGCAATCCATCGAGAGATAAACGCAACTCTTTCTGAATGGCCGTGCGTGTACGTATCCTTCGCATCGATACTGTTTGTCAATGCTTTCAGCGAGCCAAGAAACAACTCTTTAAGGTCTTTAAACAGCCTGCCATTCTCGATAAATACGGCACAACCACCGGCCACTGAATTAAACAGTTTTATATCGGTGCTGTCGAAATCCTGTTTGCCGATTCTATTGATCGCAACCATCAGCCCCATAATCGAGTTGCCATTCTTAACTTTCCCTGCGGAATGGGATTCCGATTTTTCCTTGCTGAATAAAGGAACAGCAATAATATTATTTATCCGGCTCGGCCATTCGTATTTGAAAGCCGAATCTACCTCGCTGTCCAGCAATGCCTCTTTACCATTGCTTATTTCCTCTGCTAACCGGCTGTGTAGAATAGCCGCCGCCTGATCATCCATGTCAATCAAGCCCGAACCTGCAGCTATGACCCAGTGACGTTCGTCATCTGCGGTTTTTTCCAGCAATATTGCGATACCTTCAACGAAAACAATTTCAGTTAAGCTGTCACAAGCCATCTGCAGGAAGTTGGAGTCTGCTTCTGTAACTTTCATATTTGTGCTGAGCCTGTGAAGCAGCACCAGCTCTTCGTAGGTTTGCGACAGTTCAGTACCTACTTTTTCAATTTGTTCATCGGCTTTAGTCTCGGCATGGAATTTCTCCGCCAAAAGCCCGAGCATCTCAGCGAAATACTCACTATCTATTTGAACCGGGCCGGTTTTATCCGGATTAGACGACACCTTATGCACAAGAGAAGACGATATATCACCCAATTCGACCAAGACTGTTCCAACAGCTTCCTGGTTCTTCTTACAGACGCGAGCAGATTTCAAAACAACAGCCAGGACAATATTTTCATTGCCATATCGGCAGACAGGCACACCGGCCTCATCGGAACAGTTTTTCCGGCAACCCTGGTCTAAAGCCTGCCGGGCCAACTCTGCCAACTGCTCCCTGTTGCTTTTGAATTTGCCGCCTTCACACAGCAAAACAAGCTCGCCCTCGGCATCAAAAACCGCAAAATTGACACCGAACTTGTTTATCCTGCCGCCAAATCCTTCCAACTCGCATTGCTGTGAGGAGGTTAAAGTGTTCCTTACGGTATCCAGCATAGTATTTAGTCGATTACTGATTTTTTCTGAGTCATCAATTATCCGTTACTAATTCTTTCTCATATAGAATGTCTTCGATGTTCCCCAACAACTCCTTCGGGCTAAACGGTTTACTCAGACATCCTGATATTCTCAATTCATCCTGCTGCTCCTGCGAAATAGCAAAGCTTCTGGCAGTCAGCATAATCACGGGTATATCTTTCGTTTCCTCGTGCTGCCTAAGCTTCTCCACAAGTTCGAGGCCCGTCATTACCGGCATTTGAAAATCCGTGACAATAATATTCGGCTTGTCCCTCATCGCCAGATCAAAAGCTTCAGCACCATTATCAGCCGAGATGACCTCGTAACCATTATTACGCAGTTTAATCGCCACTACATGAATGATATGTATCTCGTCATCTACAATTAAAACTCTCTTGTCTGCCATTATATTGCCTCCACCCAAAATTAAGTTACATTGTACAGCGTTGAGCGCACAATTCTCGCGTACTTCACAATTTCTATACCGTCCCGACCGTTTGCCTTGTCGCCAACGGCAGCTCAAAGCCAAAAGTGCTCCCCACACCAACCTTGCTCGTAACAAACACTCGGCCGTCATGAACGCTTTCGACCATTTGTTTAACAAGGTTTAGACCCAGGCCTGTTCCTTTCGCCTGCTTTTTGTTGGCGCCAACCCTGTAAAATTTGTCAAAAACACGTTCAACTTCATCTTCAGGAATTCCTACTCCCGTATCAGTGACAATTACACGAACCAGAGATGCAACCTCGTCAACTTCAGTCGAAATTTTCACCGTCCCTCCGGACCGGGTATATTTGACCGCGTTACTCAGCAGGTTAATAATTACCTGCGACATCATGTCCCTGTCTACATACACCTGGTCGAACACGATGGGCTTTTGTCCAACGATCTCTACATTCTTCTCTTCGGCGCAACCTTTTATCATCTGCAGTTGTTCTTTTATAAGCATTGTCAGGCTGACCGGCTCCTTGTTCACTTTAATCAACCCCGATTCAATACGTGAAGTATTCAGTATGTCTTCGATCAGCCGGCTCAACCGGTTGGCTTGATTCTGAATCACCGAATAAAATTCTTTTCTTGTCTTCTCGTCGTTCGTTTCACCGTCAACAAGCATTTCCGAATAGGCCGTGATAGAAGCAAGGGGTGTTTTCAACTCATGCGATACATGACTCACAAAATCATTTTTCATCTGCTGAATTTGCCTCTCACGCGTAATATCATGCAGGACGACCACAACCCCGCAAACCTGCCGGCTCTGGTCATAAACACACGAAACAATACAGTCGAAGGTTTTACTATCTCCATCTTCCAACAATTCAATTTCCCGCCTCGTTGCCTGGCCTTTACTTTTTCTGCAGTGACTTATGAAACCTGCAAATTCACGATGGTCGGCACCGAGCAGCTCGGTGAGAGGCGTATGCTGCGAGTTACTAAAATCAAACTTAAAAAGCCGCCCCGCCGCCTCGTTCGCCATTAAAAGCCTGTCATATTCGTCAAAAACAATGACGGCATCACGAATACTGTAAATAATCGCTTCGGCGTTTTTTTCCCGCCTTAATGACAGTTGAATTTGAATCTGCAAATCCTTGATTTGCTTTTCGTACTCAGCTATGCGAACGGAGCAATCGTCAAAATGCTTATCGAAAGCCTCGCACAATTCATCTATATTTGCCATTCTGAGAGAAGCAAAGAAGCCCTTGCCATTACCGATTGCATTTGCTTTGCCATCCTTAATAAGCCTGGCTATGGACGTGATCGCCCGGGCCAGCCTTAACCAGTACCAACCGAGCAAAATCACGCCCATAGCCACAACAACAAAGCAGACCAGCGCAACGGGCATCCGCTGCGCATAGCCGGCCAAACACCAACCCTCTTCCGTGCCAGAGTTCTGCGCCTTAGCAAGGGTTCCTGTGAACATACTGCACGCCACAATTGACGTGACAATCACATATAAGCTTCTTCCAAATCTCAAAACAACAACTCCAGCCGTTCGTAGATATCAAACGGAAAGTCTATCTTTCATTCAGCGCTTATCTTCTCCGCCAGTTGGGAGCTTCCTCTTGATCAACCGCTTTCAGCATAATCCTTTCCAGTTTTTGCACCTCTTCCGGGCTCGATTCGGCGATGATTTTCTCTTTCAGCCGTATCGCCTCAAGATAGGTCGGACGAAGATTCAGTGCTACACTCAGTTGTTTCATCGCCGATTCATTATCATTTTCGCTGTTGTAGCTGACGGCTCTCGCATAGCTATCTTCCGCTAATCTAGCCCTGTCTATCCACTGCAGTCCCTCTTTGGCACCAGAGCGCTTACGGCTGATGTCCGCCGCCCTTTTATCACCACCAGTCTCACTCGGCTCTTCTATAATGTGCGGTGTAAGCAGTATGATTACCTCCTGTCGTTCTGTTATATCAGTTGTTCCTCTAAAAAGAGCACCGACAAAAGGCACATCACCCAGAATAGGAACCTGGGTACGTACTGTGTTTACAACATCTCTGAACAGACCGCCAATCACAATTGTCTCGCCGTCCTTTACGATCACATTCGTCCTCACCTGTGTGACGGTCTCATCCGGCACCTTGTCAACATTAAGTGTCGCGGTACTGTCTTTGGGATCAATATCCATTCGGATATAGCCATCGTTGCCGATATAAGGCCTGAACGTCAGGACCGTTCCAGTTTCAAGAAACTGAACTTCGCCCTGAGTAGCTACACCTCCAGTTGAAATGGCCGTACTGCCACGATACCCAAGCGTCTTGCCGATTTGCACATAACCTTGCTGCTTGTTGACGGCAAGAATCTTCGGATTTGCCAGAATAGTAACGTCTGTTATTTTCTCCAGCGCAGTGATTAAGACCGACATATCTCCGCTGGTTGCTCCTATTCTAAGCCCATTTTCTCCAGCGGGAGCAAATCCAGCAGTTTCCATAGGTGTACCCGGCGTACCGGCAGCTATCTGCTGGATGGGCGAAGTTGCCGCTGAACCTCTATCAACTATTTCATTCGTACCCCCGGCGCTGGCGTAATCCTGGGTTGCGACCGTTCCGTTAAGACTAACGCCTGCCATTAAGTTCCAGTCTATTCCGAATTGATTATTTTCAGTCAAGAGGGCACTTAAGATAGTAGCCTCGACGAGAACCTGCTTGGGTCTGACGTCTATCAACTTGATAACTTCTTCAGCGTTCTTAATGTATTCTGGATAATCGTATAATACGATAGTGTCATTTAACGCCATCGTATCACCACCACTACTTCCTCCTCCTCCGGAACTTGTGGAGGAACCCGTACCAGAGCTGCTCCCACCGGAACCGCTGGTTATACTCTTCTCCGCCGGTGTGCTTTTCTCAATCTTTGCAGAATCACTAAGCACAGGCCTGATTAGCGCTGCAGCTTCTTCTGCTGTGATGTAATATAAAGTAATAACCTTGTATTCCATCCGCTCAGGATCTTCCTTCATCTTCTGGTATTCTTCCTTGGTGTATACCTTGATTAGCTGACCCACTTGCTCATATCTGAAGTTCTCGCCTAAAATCGCATCCATTGCCTCTTCGAACGTGATATTCGTAAGACTCCTGAACGCCAATACTCCGTCAACATTTGGCGAAGGCACAATGTTTTTCTGACACTGACTACCAAGCATCGCCAGGGCCTTGCGCACGCCAAAATCCTCCTCGACTTCGAACTTGTCAATCATCTGAGCCGGCTGGCTGGTGGCTGCACTCGCCCCTGCGGCGACGGTTGCCATCAGCGCTATCAACAAAAAGCCCCATAAGAACAAGCTTTTCCACATTTTCGTCTTTTCATTTGAGTTTCTATCACAATACATAATTTGGCTCCTTTTCTATTTCATCATTAAACAATCAATTATCAATCGCTGACATCTGTGTAATTTTCAAAGTTATTTCCGCTTCTCTACACTTCATAACCACTGTGTTCTCTTCAATTGCAACTATTTCACATTCATACGTATCAACTCCTTCAACGATGAGCACTCTATCCCCTACCGACATCACTTTATTGTTGATATAAGCCCGGGGATTTGTGCTCAACACTATTGCTTCCAGTTTCAGCTTCTTCGCAACTTTTCTAATTACTTCTTCATTACCATCTTTTGAAACGATATTTACTTCTTCAATAACAGCTAAGTTTCGCCCTTTTCCACCATCAAATTGCCGCCAGCCATTCGACGCAAAAAAGTCCCTTGCGATTACATCATTACGACCTGCAACTTGCGGCAATTCTACAAACGATATTTTCAATTCCTGCTCCAACGCGCCTTCCATGTTCAATTCATCTGTTACTAACGCTCCTTCGGCGGCCTCCGGCGATTCGTTAGTGAGCACTCTGAACCACATAAAGGCCATCACTGCAATCAAACATGATGCTGTTACGGCCTTTTTCTTTTCAGCCGCCAATTGACCAAAAAGCATCTTAAAACGCCCGCCACGATTTATAACTTTCTGCCTCATCTGGACTTTTGCCTTATTACTTATCCCTGCCCGACCTTTGCTCTGTAATAGATGACAGCCTTCGTCTCCATACTCATCTGGCCGTTATAATTACTGTCGTTAGTCAGCTTTACCTGCTCTATGCGAATCAGCCTGTCCAATGTCTGTAACTGGCGATAGAGCTTAAATATCTGCGCCAATTCACCCTTACAGCGCATACTAACCGGTATACAATTGAATTTATCAGCTTTCACTTGCTCGCCGGGTGTGATTTCTTGTTCTTTTAAATTGTTTTCATTCATCAAATCGGTAATTCTGCCTAAAAACCCACCAAAGGTATTGTGCCCGGGTATGTTTGCCTCATAGTTACCAAGTCTGGTCCGCAGCTTCTCCAATTGTTCTTTTATCAGGGGCAGATGTTTACTATCCGCAACACCTTTGGCAATCGCAAGTGTCTGTGCTGCTTTGGCCTGCTTGACAGCCTTCATTCTCTTGCATAAAGGCAGATACCAAAACAGCACAAATATGCACACAATCACTCCGGCCACAACACATATCGTTATTTGTTGTCGTTCCCGAAAAAACATCTTTGCTTTTCACCTTTTACTGTTCACGATAATTTGCCAAATAGCAATTTATCTCGAACTCATTTACCGGAATCTTGCTTCGGACTCCGGCCTCGCGAACACGATTTTTACTTTTTACAGTCCCATCCTCAGCATCCGTTTCCGTCCGAAATGAAGACTTGCTTTCGATCGCGATTTCGGTATCTCCCCGCGAAAAAGAAAGAACAACCTGACGAAAATACGGCGAGTCTTCAAGTTTACACATCAAAGTCGCCACATCGCTCGCATCTGCCGCCACTCCGGCGATTATCACCTTAAACCGTACGTTACCGAGTGGCAGATTTTCTTTTTTGTTCAAATTGGCTCGGACCACTCTGACAACAGCACCGGCACTCGGAGCTGATGTAACCTCCTGTTCGCCCACGAACTTCTCTGCAATAAAATCCACTTTTTTAAGAACAATCCTTTCATGAATCAAATAACTCAATTCTGCTAAAACGCTCGCGACATCAATCCTGGAATCAATTTCCTCTATGGATTCGGCGTTTTTTCTTGAGACTCTCATTTCATTTTCAAACTCAGCCATTTTTGCTGAAACTTTTTCCGCCTGGGCCTGCTCCGTAGCCATTTGAGCATACTGGGCCCTGGCTTGCGAAATCGAATGTGTGGTAATAAAACTCCACACCATCATCACCACAAATACACCACCCAATGCGATGTATTGCGTGCGATAACTGACCTGGCGCCGTCTGCTGCTTTTGTACCATTCTGGAAGAAAATCAATTTCTTTCATAACTCTCTCATGACTCGCATCTCGCCATATGCTTGCTGCTTTTTACTCTGTTCCATCCCTTGAGGCTAAGACCGACAGCTACCGCCCACTCACAAAACAGGCCACGCCTGTCATTATCAAAATTCACATTTATTTTTCCATTCGACAAATCGAAACCTCTCAAGGGCTGGGCCACTTCAATCTCAACCGCTAATCGACGTCTTAAGACATTCAGTAAAATATCTTCGTATGCCCCGCCTCCGGCAAAAACCGCCCGTTCGACACGTTTGCCTCTGAATGTCACCGTATAATACCTAAGACATAATGATATTTCTCTCGCAAGGTCCTCAGCAACCGCACTTACCGCATCAACCATCACTTGTCGGGTTGATGTATCTACATCGCGCCGGTTCTCGGCAGCCACCTGTTCGGCCAAACCCGACTTGAGCGAGAATAGGCCCGGATCCACCCTAAGCGCCTCCTGCAGCGTATCGGCCTCACTGACGCTGATACCCAATTTTGCTGCGATTTCCCGGGCAAACACCTGCCCTCCAATCTGGATCTGCTTGATAAAACTAATTTCTCCTCCCCGGCCAAACACAACTGTCGTAAAATAACTTCCGACATCTACAAAAACGTTTGTCCGATCTCTATCCTCCTGGCGTCTCAGCGACCTTTCAAAACTCCTGAATAACGCACATGGAACCGTATCTATCGCCACCGGTTTAAGCTCGGCTTCCTCAAGCGTTGCAATGTGATTCTTTATTGTTTCATTATCTACGGCGAATAAAATCAGCTCGTTCTTAACCTCGTCACCCTGCCTGACACTGCCGGCGACCATATAGTCCATCGAATCCTTATCGGGATCCAATCCGAACCTATGGGCAACTTCTTTTCTCAAAGCCCGTTCGATCCCATACTTTTCCGCCTCGGCCAATCGCAGACTGGTGATTCTTAATTTGTTACTCGGCAAACACGAGACAACATTTCTTCCCTGAAAGCCGCCGTTTGCAAGCATTCGTTTTATAGCCGAAATAATAAAGCTTCTTCTCGCCTGATCATCACCGTTTATGCTGGCATCGATACGAGTTTCATCCGCAGCAATAACAGATATTTGCTCATCATTAATCACCAGTTGAATCATCTTGATAGAGTTATGACCTATGTCCAACCCTATCGGCTGCTGACCTCGAATATTCAAACTCCAAGCTATCATTGACTTGTATTCCACTTAAGTTCTCCGTTATCGCCACAAATAGCTGTCACCTCTCTGCGAACAACAGCGGGAATCCGCATCATTTCTGTATTCATCTTTATTGAATTGAGATAAATCCCGTCACAGGCTCTACTGTAATCATTTTGGTATTCCCGTCCGCCTGTAAGATAACAGTGCCTCCGTTATCGGGACTTCCAAGGCAATCAAACCGAACACGCTGGGTTGCGTTAAAGTCTACATTAGTAATATCAACACTATTCAGTCTGCCATCATTCTGAAAGTCTATAAAGTATTTAAATCCCTTCTTCACAGGATGTTCTATTAAATTAGTGTATTGATCCTCTATCTGGTAACTGTCGTTGATCTCATCAAATACAACATAAAAATTCTGCCCCCTGCTGATTGCCATACTTCTGGCGTACTCGAGGTCCGCTGAGATCATATTTGCCGCAGACCGAATCTGCACGCTGCTGGCCGAACTTATCATCGGCAGGGCCGTAAGCCCTATTATTGCAAGAATCACCACCACAATCAGCAACTCTATCACGGTGAAACCACCGTGTGAGCCCCGCATATCGTGTCTGCTCTCACTCTCGATATATGAATGACATATCTTTTTCGGCGGATATATTAAACCCGACATTCTGGTAAACCTCCTCTTACTTTCCTGATACATTATCACCCTCCCCCATTCTTCTTTCGTCCTCTTGGACATGAACCTTTAGCAGCCAAATAACCCGTCTAAAAACCTCGCTACTTTCTAAATATTATCTGACCTCGAAACGTATTGAATCACGATGCCCTTCTTGTATACTTTGTGTCTTTCACATACCAACAAAACGATACAAGTGTCATTTCCCATATCCTCAACAGTTAAGGCCGACAGAATTGACACAATCGTCAAAACAATACCACAGGCACTGTCGCACCTTCTCGATGTCCGGCAGGTCCATTAACACATAATTGATATTCCCGGTATATTTTGGATTTTTCTTTTCTTCGCACGTAAAGGCCGATAAGCAACCCATCTTTTTAGACCTGCTACAGGACCGCATAAGCCGCCTCTATTATCTTCTTGTGATATTTCGAAAAAATGCGCCGGCAGCCGGAGTCCATCTTTTTGCCGTATTGAACGACAGCCAGGTTTCAATAGACGCCTTAGCCGGGGCTGCGGTTACGTTAACAGAAATCAAATCCGAAGTTATGCCGTCGAGCCCGACAAACAAACCACCAATCACGTCAATGTTTGCACTTGCCGCCCCAGCATCGATTGATATTCCCTGACCAATTTGGGCAAGCCCGTTAATCACTAACTCCGCATTATCTT
>DQCG01000299.1:5185-8217 GCA_003533825.1 Phycisphaerales bacterium | reverse complement strand
TCCGGCGACGCCGGCAGGATTTGCCTTTGACCCCCGCGAGTGAGTTCGGACGAGGCCAATTGTTATTCCTTGTTATCCTCTGGATCGCAGTTGCCGGTGCCTTCGTGCAAGCCTTCCCCGGGATGGCCGGTAAAGGAGTATTCTTTGTACATGTTACATTTTGGATTATCGCCGGGATTTGCTGCCTGATAGTCCTCGGATTATCCGGCAAATCTGATCCCAAACCGAAACCGCAAGCGGCTGCATCCGACCACTTCTGGAGACCTGGTATGCGTTTTTGGATAAGCTGGCTTCTGGTTCCGATTTTCATCATCCTGCTGGGATATCTTACTATGTCGTCACACGAAGAACCTATGCCCGGAAGCCACCTTCGTTTCACGAAGGATGCACAGGAATAATGAATGCCTGGCCTTTATCACCGGCGATAAATACGAAGGCCTGTAAATATATTCATGTAACAGGCAAACATCCCATAATTCAGTTTGCGTGCATAGATAACTCACACGGCGTTATTGGATTATGCCTATGCTAAATATATCTCGCTTCAATCGTCAGCCGGCCCAAAATCAGCAATAACGTACCACATATCTTCCGAATCACCAAGCACTTAAGCGATTCCGGTTAGCCGGAATGATAAGTTATATTCATTTCGATTGTCTTTGGTCCTGAAGCAGTAAGCAACCCGGCCGGTTTTTAGTAGCGCCGTCTGCCGCCGCCACCGCTACCTCCACCGCCGCCACGGCCGCGACCACCGCGACCGGAATCTCGCCTACCGCCGCCACGGTTAGCCGGCTTGGGCCGAGCTTCGTTCACGTTAATCTTTCTGCCCTTCAAATCCCGCTCCTGAAGACCGGTTATTGCCGCCGTAGCCTCATCCTTCGAAGGCATTTCTACGAATCCAAACCCTCTCGATTCTCCGCTGAACTTATCCTTGATCACCGTAGCCGATTCAACCTGCCCGAATGCCTCAAACTCCTGGCGCAAGTCATCATCTGTTACATCATGGGACAGATTTCCTACATAAATGTTCATTCTGTTCTCCTTACCTGTTATTTATTAGCACTTGGGCACATTTTCCCATAGAGAAAAAGCCGGTATATCTTACATTTCCTGGAATTTCTACCGCTCTCAGTTCGGATGGTGTACTATTCCCAATAAAGGTTTTTTTTACATAATAAAAGAAATGACGCTAATAAACCATGGTGCCAATTTTAGTAAGCGCCGGTTCTGCTATTTCAGCGCTCGTATACAACGATCATTTCAATACAATTTTAGAATATAACGTCGCTGCATACGGATTGCAATAAAAATTTCCAGTTTTTTTGACACTTCCGGTTTGCCGATTCTGTTCGGGCTTCACGACCGGAATTTTTAGATGATTTGTCTGTGGATTCGTGGTATTCTTTATTCGGTTATAAAATAGAAAAGGAATATCATGAAAAAGGCTCTTCTTGTCTTAATGATTAGTATGTCTGCCGCCGGTTTGATGGCTCAGCCTCCAAAGGTCGAGCTCGTCAAAGGTGAAAACAGAATCGACGTAGTGATTGCCGGGGAGCCTTTTACAAGCTACCTTTACGGCAATAATCTGACCAAACCGCTGCTGGTCCCGGTGCGGACACCTTCCGGCATCGAAGTCAGCCGCCGTCATCCCCTAACCAGGATAGAGGGCGGAAGTATAGACCACGAGCATCATGTTGGTATCTTCTTTGCCGTCGACCAGGTCAACGGCGTCAACTTCTGGAAGAACACCAACATCTCGCCGCAGATCAGGCATGTGAAAATCACGGAAATGGCCGGTGGCCCGGGCAGGGCGAAACTTTCAGCCCTCGCCAATTGGATAGATGATAAGCAGCA
This sequence comes from Phycisphaerales bacterium, assembly GCA_003533825.1. Lineage (GTDB taxonomy): Bacteria > Planctomycetota > Phycisphaerae > Sedimentisphaerales > Anaerobacaceae > JAFGPJ01. The sequence continues at coordinate 6,363 of DQCG01000299.1, read as the reverse complement.
GATACTCTTAGAGGAAAAACGCACGATGGTGTTCGTCGCGGGTGAATATGAGCATGAATATGCCATTGACCTGAGCATCGATCTGACTGCCGTGTACCCCCGCGTTCTGTTCGAGGATATCGAGGAAGGAATGTTCGCGATCCGCGTCAGTGACTACTTGAGAGAGAGCGATCCTGAAACGTCGCCGCAACCGGGCCGGCCGCTGCCGGCTGAATCGCTATCCGGCACCGGCAGATATTTCAGCTCCAACGGCGACCGGACCGCAAAGAACGTCTGGGGCAAGCGGGCACGCTGGGTTGCGCTTCAGGGTGTCAGGCAGGGCAAGGTCGTCGGCGTTGCCATTCTCAACCATCCGGCAAGTATCAATTATCCCACGTACTGGCACGCGAGGAACTACGGCCTGTTCTCGGCCAATCCGCTCGGCCAGGCCGACTTTCAGAGACAGCAACCCCGCCAATATCGTAAGAACAAAGTAATCCCACTGCGGCTAACGCTCGAACAGGGCGATACGGCACATTTCAGGTTTATCGTGATAGTCTACGAAGGACTCAGAACAAACCAGCAGATCGAAGAAAGATTCAGAAAATTCACAGAGTGATATACGACAACATGAACCGATAGAGTTCTTTCTAATTTTAATAGACAGTTTAGAAGTGTGGCAGCCTCAAGCGCAGCTTGGGGATGGCTTTTCTCGTATTCACCATCCCCAAAGCCTTCGGCTTTGAGGCTACCACCCGATAGTTCATCTTTAGTGATCGATGAACAATGAACAAATAACTACGAACGGCCTTATTTCGATAGGAGATTGACAATGAACAACCTTACACGCAGAGATTTTGTTAAAAGTGCCGCGGCGGTTGGTGCCGCAATGGTAATACCATTCTCCAAGGCACGGGGCGCCAACGAAGACATTCGCGTCGGAGTAGCGGGAATTCGCGGCCGGGGTGACGGACTCGTTAATGAATTTCATGACCTCGAAGGTGTGCGGGTCGTTGCGTTGTGCGACATCGATAGCGATGTCCTGGATAAGCGAGTTAAGCAGTTCAAAGAGCGCAACAAACAGGTCGTCGGCTACGGGGACTATCGCCGGATGCTCGAAGACAAATCCATCGATATCATCGCCATCGCCACGCCGGACCATTGGCACGTGCCGATAGCCGCAACCTCGGTTGTCGCCG
>DQCG01000299.1:1473-5125 GCA_003533825.1 Phycisphaerales bacterium | reverse complement strand
AACCTTGCTCGCAAGCACGGCCGAATGGTCCAGCACGGCACGCAGACACGCTCGGCCGGGGGAGTCAGGGAAGGAATCGAATACCTCCAATCGGGCAAGCTCGGCAAAATCCGCATGGCCAAGGCGATTAACTGCCAGTTGCGGGGACCCATCGGTCGTGTTGCCGACAGCGAAACACCACCGGGCGTCAATTACGACCTTTGGCTCGGTCCGGCTCCGAAGAGGCCTTTCAATCGCAACCGCTACCACTACAACTGGCACTGGTTCTGGGACTACGGCACGGGCGATACCGGCAACGACGGCATTCACCAGATCGACATCGCTCGATGGGGACTCGGCGTGGAAATGCCTAACGCCGTCTCGTGCAGCGGCACGCAGTTATTCTACGACGACGACCATGAAACACCCGATACCCAGATTGCTACGTTCGAGTACGACGATGTCTATCTTATGTATGAAATGCGATTGTGGACACCGTATGGTCTTGAAGGCCACGATAACGGCAATATCTTCTACGGCGACGAAGGAACCATGTCCATCGGCCGAAAAGGCTGGCAGGTCACATTCAAGAACGGCAAAGAAGGCCCGGGCGGCTCGCGCGGCAGCTACTCGCACGCCGAGAATTTCATCAAGGCAGTCCGCTGCCGCAAGGCGAGCGACCTGAACGCCGATGTCGAAGTCGGCCACCGTTCGGCAACGCTCTGCCACATGGCAAATATCGCAATGCGGGTAGGCCGCCGGCTGGAATTCGATGCGACGAACGAACGTTTCATCGGCGATGCCGAGGCCAATACCTACCTGACAAAGCAATATCGCAAAGGCTACGAATTGCCGGTGCTATGAAGCCGTTCTGACGCTGTAATGGGAATTTGTCGTTCTGAAGGGAACGTAGTGGAGTGAAGAATCTCAACGCTGCGCATTTATGACCATGTATTACGATGCTGTGACACCGCAGAATTGAGATCCTTCTCTGCTCTCAGGATGGCGGGCCGGTTCTGCGTTCAGGATTACAATTGGGGCCGGCAGATTACGGTGATTTGCTGGCCAGGGCTGTTCCGCCGTATGCTCCCATGTTTATAACCGAACCGTTCGGATTTGGCTCCAATCCGACTGCACTGCCCGGATCGCCGATGTCGATACACGGACTGGTAACATCATCCGAAATCCAGGCCTCGCTTTCGGGATCCCATCGGCCTATTTGCGATTTCAAATGATAATCGCCGTTATCGGAGTCTGCGAAGAGCGGATCGGCGTCTATATTGCCGGTGCCCTGGAAGGAGCCCTGAACGTCGCTGTATGTCACCGTGCCGGTAATGTTGACTATCTGAGCGTTGCCGTTGAAATAAACGATGGAGTTCGTAACCGTCGGCATGGAATCCTGAATGCCACTCTTGAGGTTCCCTGCGATCGTACAGTTCGTTACTGTCGGGATGCCTCGGAGAAGGCCGTGCCCGCCGTTTGCGGCGACGATGCAATTGCTCATTTGGGGACTGTTATAATATGTGAACCGTCCGGCCCTGAGCGGGCGCATTTCAATGCCAGAACCGCCGTTAGAGATAATGGTGCAGTTGGTTAGTGTCGGATTGCCGCCGCTGTACAATTCGATGCCGGCGCCGGTATTTCCCGTAACTGTGCATTTATCAATTGTGGGGGATACATTATTTGTGCAGTATATGCCTCTGCTGCCGCCTGTGATTGTAAAGCCGCTCAGGATGCAGTCTGCATTTTCACCGTTGGCGAATGTTACAATCCTGTTGCCGCCGTCGATAATCGTAGCCGCTACGACGTCGGGATTGTCGGGATCTGTTGAGCTGAGGGTCAGATTATTGCCTTTGAAGTCGATGTTTTCTTGATAGGTCCCCTCTGCGACGACTATTTTGTCGCCGGCCCGGCCTCTGACAATTGCATGCTGAATATAATCGTAGTGTTCACCAGTAGTCAAATTCTCAACAGGCCCGTCCTCAGTCGCATATCCGAAATCCAGCGAGATTGCATCGATCTGGCCGAAAGTGCCTGTTTGCCAGACGATTGTCCCGGCATCTATTGCCGGGCCGACTCCTAAAAAGTAATCCAGCAGTTCTATGTCCATAACGCCCTTTTCTTTGGTCAGGCAGCAGATTTTGATAAAGCCGCCGGTATTGCCGCCGTCGACGTAAGCAATCAGGCAGCCGTCAACGTCCGGCTGAAGCTGGCTGCCGGGAGATTTGATAATTGCCATTTCCCGGATATTTTCCGTATCGGAGATATGTGCACCGTAAATATCGCCCTCATCGTTTCGTTCATCCGTCCAGACGACCATATTGCCGGAGATGGCAGGATCGTACTGGCGGGCGGAATCGCTGCAAATAGTAAAGACCTTTATGTCGTCGATATTCGAGATATCGGCCCCGAAAATGTCACCTTCGGCTTCCCAGACGACAACATCCTCGGATATATCCACGACATCGTCAAAATCTTCCATAAATGCCTCGTAGGCATAAGGATCTCGTCTGCCAACATCATTGGCGATTGTAAAATAGACGGGATTGTCCAGGTCGGTAACGTCGGCGCCGCAGATACTGTACGGCATGTTAAGGTAGTTGGTTTGGTTGTACTTGTTGATATTGAGATGTTCCAGCCAGACGACCTTGTTGCCCGAGACCGCCGGATGGCTGTATGATGCCGAGTTGCTGTGCTGCCTTAAGGTTTTCTGTGCTGCCGTAGCGGTATTCGTCAGGAAGATACTGATGCACTCCGGCCCAAGGAAATCCGGCGTACTCGGGCCACCGGCCCAAACGACGATATCACCATCGACTTTCGGCTGAGTATCGAGCCCGCCGTCAAGAAATGCTTCATTGACCTCGCCTGTTTCGAGGTCTTTGCTCTTGATATTCCAGGTGTAGTTTTCGAACGGCCCGACACAATATACAACTTTGTTGCCGGAGACGTCCGCATAGTGAAAATAATCGTCAGTTACAAAGCCGGCGACAATATGCTGCTGGTTCATTGTCACGGCAACGGTTGTCACCTGGACGATGCTGAGCTCACTGTCAACAAAGCCGTCGTTTACTACCAGCTCAAATACATACGACCCCTGCTCGTTGCAGTCGAAGAAGGGGCTGGCGGCATCCGCATCCTGAAGAGCAATCTGCGGTCCCTCTAACTGCTTCCATGTATATGTAAGCTCATCAATGACGTCGGGATCATGGGAACCGGAACCATTGAGACGAACCTGACTGGGCACAGGCGAGACTCTGTCGAGCCCGGCGTCGGCAACGGGCGCCTTGTTGCCAACAATAATCAGGACATCGTCGGGTCGGCTCAAATGCGTGCCGTCCCAGACCATAAGCTCGAATCGATATTCACCTTCGACTTCCGGTATGAATGACGGATGCATACTGATCGGATCGTCAAGCTCTACTGCCGGCCCTTCAAGTTGATCCCACTCATATATAAGCTCATTATTGGGATCGTATTGAAAGCTACCGCTGGCATCGAGAGTAACCAACTCAAGCCCCGCCACATGTATGTCGGGGCCGGCATCGGCAACGGGCTTGATATATCCCACATACTCATCGGCGCCGATATCGATCTGTTCACCCATAACAGCCTGATCGCCGTCGATGTCAAGCTGCCACGGATAGGGGACATAATCCGGATCGCCGGCATCTAT
>DQCG01000299.1:0-1410 GCA_003533825.1 Phycisphaerales bacterium | reverse complement strand
TTCCATGTAGTTGCCGGGCGAGTTGCCCCAAACATTATTAAATGATATCATAGACTCATCTATATTGCCCTCCCCGGATATTCCCCCTCCTGATAATGCATTGCAGATTATGTTATTAAGTATCAGGCCCTGAGAAAACTGGTTATCGATTACTATATAAATATTACCTCCCGGCCCAGAACCGAACTGAGCATTAGCGTTGGTGTCGTTGCCTACAATGGTATTGTTGATCAGGCGACCCGCGAACAGGATTACACCACCGCCTATAACCGCAGAATTGTCGTATATCAGGTTATTGCAAATCTTGTCGTCACCCGCCGCAAAAATAGCGCCGGCGTATCCGGAATTGTTCTTGATTATATTGTTAGCGATTGTCGCACTGGATACAAAACAACCGATTCCCGCTCCATAGCACAATTTCCACTGCGCCGGATTATCTCCTATTATTTCGAGCGGACCGATATTGCCAGTAATTATATTATTTTTAATGGTCGGCGAAGTACCGAAACAAAAAATGCCCGCCCCCCAAAAAATGTGATTTCCTACTTCAGAAACGGCTGTCCCATATCCGCCGGTGATAGTAAAACCGGTTAGCACGGCCTCGGAAGTTTCTCCGCTATCAAAGGTGACTACGCTGCCCTCGCCGTCACCATCGATGACTGTAGCAGCCACAACGTCAGGATCGTCGGGATCGGTACCGGTAACAGTAATATTCTTGCCGATGAAGTTTATGCTTTCAGAATACGTGCCCGGCTCGACAACGACCACATCCCCGTCATTAGAGGCCTGGATTGCCTGCTGGATGGTTGCATATTGGCCCGGGACCAAACGGGTTTCCGCAGGTGACTGCGCCGCTGCGATCGTCAGCAGAGCAAAACTCAGTAAGATTGTATTCCTCATTGTTACGCCCTTTCCAGTATTTAAGGCAAGATTAAAAAAACAGATTTAAGCCAGGCCGGTAATACAGGCAGTTCATAAGGTGGATGTGGCTGTTAATCACTCACAAAATACCATGAGAATCCAAGAGCCTGCCTCCTTTACCAACTATATAACTTTAACATATAAGTAAGCGACTTTGCAAGACATTTTTCTCTGTATTCGTATGTTATGTCGTTACAAACAGATTTATCATCTACTTAATTAGGTAAGACGCACCCGGATGGCTTTTGTCTCAAACTTTTTTGTTTTTTTCTCTAAAAAACTGCCTTTCGGCTGTTATTTGGCAAAAACCCGAAAAGAGCGCCTGCTGCTTTCATAAAAACCGGGGCCTATACCTGATGGAAAGGTATAAGCCCCGAAATACTACAAATCCTGCTGTTATTAAATATAAAACGGTATTTACTTTGCGGCAGCTTTTTATGGCCGATTCAGCCTTATATCATCAATGTACATCTTGCCGGAGCCGCCGGG
>DQCG01000136.1 GCA_003533825.1 Phycisphaerales bacterium | reverse complement strand
CGGCAGAGTTCACTACGGCGGCATACGCATCATCGGCACTGTCGGGTCGAACCCGGCCGAATCGATGGAAACCATTCCCGAGACCGACGAAATTCGCCCCGGCGACAAAATCAACGTCATCGGCGCCGGCGGCCCGATGGGAATGATGCACGTTATCCGCAATATCTGCCAGGGCGTCGAGGGCGTCAGTGTTTTCGGAAGCGACGTGGACGACGGAAGATTGGCCGCACTGACGAAAATCACCGCCCCCCTGGCCGAAAAGAACGGCGTTCAGTACAAGCCGTATAATCCAACAAGGCAAGATTCGCCCGGGGAATTCGATTACACTGCTTTGATGGCGCCGATTCCCGCTTTGGTCGCCGCGGCGGTGCACAACTCGGCCGAGCGGGGCCTCATAAACATCTTCGCCGGCATACCGGCAACGGTCACCGGCCAAATCGACCTCGATGCTTACATCGAAAAGCAGTTGTATTTCATCGGGACGAGCGGCTCGACTTTGGACGACATGAAGCTGATGCTTTCCAAAGTCGAATCCGGCCGGCTCGATACCAACCTAAGTGTCGCCGCGATAAGCGGGCTTCAAGGCGCTACCGACGGCATCCGGGCGGTCGAGAACCGCTCGATTGCCGGCAAGATTATTGTCTATCCGGCGTGCAGGGATATTGGGCTGGTGACGCTGCGGGAAATGACTGAAAAAATGCCGGACGTCGCCGAGTGCCTCAAAGATGGACTCTGGACCAGGCAGGCGGAAAAGAAACTTCTGGAAAATTACGTCTCTTGAGTGTCAAATTATCAACATAACTAAACCTGAAGGATTCAAGATGAGCAGTTTGAAGAATATTGAAGAAGCGTATGAGGCGGCGCGTGAGCGTTATGCCGAACTGGGTGTCGATAGTGACGAGGCGATGGACCGGCTGGGCAAAATAGCCATCTCGCTGCACTGCTGGCAGGGAGATGACGTCGGCGGATTCGAGAGCGACCAAGGGCTCAGCGGGGGCGGTATAATGGCCACCGGCGCGTATCCAGGCAAGGCGCGGACCCCCGACGAACTCCGGGCCGACATTGACAAAGCATTGAGCCTGATACCGGGAAAGCACCGGCTGAACCTGCACGCAATGTACGCAGAGGCCAAGGGCAAACCCGACCGCAACGAGCTGGAACCGGAGCACTTCACGGCGTGGATCGACTGGGCCAAAGCAAACGGCCTGGGAATGGATTTTAACGGTACGTTTTTCTCGCATCCGAAAGCCGACAGCGGTTTCACGCTGTCCAGCGCCGATGAAGGGACACGAAAGTTCTGGGTCGAGCACGGAATTGTATGCCGGAATATCGGAGCCGCAATGGGAAAGGAGCTGGGCACGCCCTGTGTCACGAACCTGTGGATACCGGACGGCTCCAAGGACATTCCCGCCGACCGCAAGGGACCGCGCGAGCGACTGAAAAAATCGCTCGATGAAATCTTCGCCAAACAGATAGGCCGCAGCAGGCTCCTGGATGCCGTCGAATGCAAGCTGTTCGGCATCGGCTCCGAAAGCTACGTTGTCGGCTCGCATGAATTTTATCTGGCTTATGCCATCCAAAACAAAACGCTGCTTTGCTTAGACACGGGGCACTTCCACCCCACGGAGGTCGTCTCCGACAAAATATCATCGGTAATGACTTTTCTCGATGAAATCCTACTCCACGTCAGCAGGGGCGTGCGTTGGGACAGCGACCACGTTGTTATTCTCTCGGACGAGCTGCGCGCCATCGCACAGGAAATCGTTCGCGGCGATTATCTCGACCGGGTGCACATCGGCCTGGACTTCTTCGACGCCAGCATAAACCGCATCGCGGCATGGGTGATAGGGACACGGTGCATGATAAAAGCCCTCTTAATCGCCCTGCTGGAGCCTTCGGAAAAGTTACACCGGATGGAGCTTGACGGCGATTACACCGGGCGACTGGCGATGCTGGAAGAGCTCAAGACACTGCCCTTCGGAGCGGTATGGGATTACTATTGCACGAAAATGGAGACCCCGGCCGGCGAATCATGGCTGGATGAGACCAGAGCCTACGAAAAGGATGTTCTCAGCAAACGCGGGTAGAACCGACACATATCACTACTAAAAAGTAAAGGATACGGCATGGATACGGATCAGCAGTCGCAGCAAACGCAAGCGGGAAGTGAGTTCGAGCGAGAGCCGGTACCGAAAAGTGCGCTGCTCGGCTTCAAGAGCTTCATCGGAATGTACGCCGGCGAACATTGTGCCGGAACCGAGTTAATGCTCGGACCGCTATTTGTCGCCGCGGGGGTCAGCGCCTTCGACCTTATCATGGGCCTGCTCCTCGGCAATGCGCTGGCCGTCCTTAGCTGGATGTTTTTGTGTGCGCCGATAGCCACGCGAAGCCGCCTGACGCTCTACTACCAACTGGAAAAAATCTGCGGACGCAAACTCGTGACTCTGTACAACCTCGCCAACGGCGTTATGTTCTGCTTCCTCGCCGGGGCGATGGTGACTGTATCGGCTACGGCAATCGGCGTCTGGTTCGATTTCAAAATGCCGGGCCTTAACGACCTGTATCCCAACAGCATCGGCTGGGTACTCGCCGTCGCTGTCGCCGGCGGACTCATCGCTATCGTCGCCGCCTACGGCTACCAAACCGTTTCAAAATTCGCAAACGTAGCCGCACCGTGGATGGTTCTTGTGTTTCTCGCCTTTGGCTTTGTAGGCCTTCGCCAGTTCATCCAGACAACAGGCACCGAAATCAACTCGATCGGTGACCTTTGGGAATTGGCCTCGACCAAGATATGGACAGGCAGGGCGCCTCAGGAAGGGCAGGTCAAATTCACCTTCTGGCACGTCTTGTTTTTCGCGTGGTTCTGCAATATGGCCATGCACGTCGGCATGAGCGATTTATCCGTGTTCCGATTCGCGAAAAAGTCATGGTACGGCGTCGCCAGCGGCGCGGGAATGTACGTGGGGCACTTCATGGCATGGATCAGCGCTTCGATCCTTTATGCCTATCAATTGTACCTCGATCCCGCCGACATAGATGTGCTGCCGGGTCCGCTGGCGTATCGTGCCGCCGGAATAGCCGGCTTGTTGTGTGTGATTATCGCGGGCTGGACGACCGCTAATCCGACCATATATCGTGCAGGACTCGCATTCCAGGCGATCTTGCCGAAATCATCCCGTTTCAAGGTGACGTTGATTACCGGCTTAGTCGCGACGATCGCCGGCATGTTCCCTGCTATTGCGATGAAGCTGCTTGGTTTTGTCGCGCTGTACGGTCTTGTTTTAATGCCGATGGGTGCGGTGATTTTCGTAGACTTCTGGCTGATTCGCAAGTTCGGCCTGCAAAGTTCTTACGCCGAGTTGAGCGGCAAGACCTTCAACTGGGCGGCCGGTATGGCCTGGTTTGTAACGCTGGCAACGGCATGGTTATTGGTGAAGTATGCCGGCATACAGATTTTCTTTGTCTCCCTACCCGGTTGGTTCGTAGCGGCTGTTTTATATATTGTCCTGAGCAAGTTCTATCAGAAAAAGATCCGCCCCGCGTAGCGGTATAAAAGGAGAAATTATTATGCGTCCGATTTTACAAATTGTCTCACTGCTGGCATTAATCACTTTGACATTGCCGTCTATCATCTTCCTTGCCGGAACTCGAATGGAGCTGGATACGGTCAAGTGGCTGATGCTGCTCGCCACGATTGTCTGGTTCGTCGCCGCAACACCGTGGATGTGGAAAGATAACGGGGCCGAAAAGCAAGATGCCGCTTAAATGAAGGAAAGGAATGAATTATGCCTGAAGCAGATTCCGCTAAAGGAGAAAAAAAATTCTACGAAGATGTTCCCATGAAGACACCGGGCTTTTTCCTCAAAGGGGCAAGCTCTCTCGATTGGGGCATGAAAAACCGGCTCTCAAGGATATTCAATCCCGATTCGGGTCGAACGGTAATGTTTGCGATTGATCATGGCTATTTTCAGGGACCAACAACCGGACTTGAGCGAATTGACCTGACCATCGTGCCGCTGATGTACTATGCCGACGCTATAATGCTGACCCGGGGGATTCTGCGAACCACCGTACCACCTTCGCTGACCAAGCCGGTCGTGATGCGGTGCAGCGGCGGCCCGAGCATACTCAAGGAACTCTCGAATGAGGAATTGGCCGTTGATATCGAAGATGCGATTCGGATGAACGTTGCGGCGATTACTTTGCAGGTCTTTATCGGCGGCGAGTTCGAGACCCGCTCGGTGCATAATATGACACGGCTGGTGGATATGGGGCTTCGGTACGGCATTCCCACGATGGCGGTCACGGCGGTCGGCAAAGACATGGTGCGGGATGCGAGATATTTTCGCCTGGCCTGCCGAATATGTGCCGAGCTTGGCGCCCAGATTATCAAAACTTATTACGTGCCGGATGGCTTTGAAACGATAACAGCTTCTTGTCCGGTTCCGATTGTGATGGCCGGCGGAAAGAAAATCCCCGTACTCGATGCTCTGACAATGGCATATAATGCCGTGCAGGAAGGAGCATCAGGCGTGGATATGGGGCGAAATATCTTCCAGGCTGAAGCGCCCGAAGCGATGATGAAGACAGTCCACAAGGTTGTCCATGAAAATTTGAAACCGGCTGAGGCCCTCGAGATGTACGAAACTCTCAAAAACCAGGATTAACAATGCCGGATAAACCTCTCTTAGAGCAGATTCGTGAAGCAGCCCCGCTTATTAGCGTGGGAATCCTTACCGCGGATTTAATGTCACTCGGCTCGGAATTAAAACTCATGGACACGGCCGGTGTCAAACTGCTGCACGTTGATGTTATGGACGGCTGCTTTTGCCCGATGATGACTGTCGGACCCGGCTTTATCAAGGCTGTCAAAACTCCCCTGCTAAAAGACATACACCTGATGATAGAAGACCCTCTCAATAAACTTGAAAGCTACGTCGCCGCCGGCGCCGATATGATTACAGTCCACGTTGAATCATGCCGGCACATACACCGCGTTCTGCAAAAGCTGGGACAAATGACGAATGCCAACGACTCCAGAGGAATCCTGCGCGGCATCGCTTTGAATCCCGGCACACCCCTCGACGTTATCACTCCGCTTATTGATGAGCTGGAAATGGCATTCCTCCTGGCAGTCAATCCCGGCTGGGGCGGGCAGAAGTTCATCCCTTCTACTGAAGGACGGCTCAGCCGGTTACGGCAAATGCTGGACGAAGCAAAAAAAGAAATTCTTGTAGGTATTGACGGCGGAATCACTCGCGATAACATAGCAGATGTCGCCCGAATGGATGTGGATATTATAGTTACAGGAAGCGCGGTCTTCGACGGCAAAACGCCGCTGGAAAACGCTAAGTTTATGATAGATGCCGTAAACGATGCCGCTGGGAAATAATGATGAGTAATTTAGCTAAAATAGCGCCGATTGTTCGCGGACTTCTGGCAGAGCCTACAGATAACCAGGACATGCTGTATGAGCCCGTCATTTTGAAGTCTCTGACAAGTAAAGAAGCTATTGATTTCGCCGGGACTGCAAAAAATGCCGAAGCTCAGCATTATCCTGCACCTTTAACGAAGGGCAAGAACCCGCCGCTTTTCTTAAACGATGTGAACTATAACGCCGAGCCTGAAACTCTCCGCAAACAATTAAGCGACATGATTTCAGATTATTCACAACGGCACGGCCGTAAACCGGAAATCGTATGCCTTCGTGAACTTGGGATACTTTACGTCGAGCGAAAGGATGATAATTCTGATTTGCCTCTTCAAAATAAAGTCGCGCTGATAACAGGTGCCGCGGGCGCCATTGGTTACGGCATCTGTTGCGGATTGCTGGAAAATGGCTGTCATCTGGCAGCTACCGACCTTCCGGGCAAAAAGCTTGATGATTTCACAGCCGACCTGAAGCAAACAGCGGGCGACCACGTAACAGTAATACCAATCGATGTCACTGACGAAGAGTCTGTCGTCTGCGGTCTTGAAAGTGTGTCTCTGACCTGGGGCGGAATTGATATTGTAGTTGTAAATGCCGGCATCCCGCTGGTTTCATTTTTGAAAGATATAGACCTCGATGACTTCCAAAGACTCGAAAAAGTAAACGTCGAAGGTGCTTTTCTGACGCTTCGTGAAATTGCCCGTCACTTTATCCTTCAGGGCACCGGGGGTGACGTTATTATCGTATCGACAAAGAACGTTCCCAGTCCCGGCGCCGGCTTCGGCGCTTACAGCGCGACCAAGGCAGCATGCCATCAGTTGGGGCGTATTGCCAGTCTTGAGCTGGCACAATACGGGATTCGCGTAAATATGGTGGCGCCGGACGGAGTGTTTTCTGAGGGCAAGTACAAATCAGGGCTATGGGCCGAAGTTGGCCCGGACCGAATGCGGGCACGGGGACTCGATGAAAAGGGTTTGCAGGAGTATTACCAAAACAGGAATCTGCTGAAAGCCAAAATTACAGGCCGGCATGTCTCCAACGCCGTACTGTTCTTTGCCACACGTCAGACGCCGACAACGGGTGTTACGATTCCTGTCGATGGGGGCTTGCCCGATGCCACACCAAGATAGTTATTATACTTTGCCAAATTTAAGTGTATAGTATAAAAGGGTGGCAGCCTCAAGCGCAGCTTGGGGATGGCTTTTTGTGTATTAACCATCCCCAAAACCTTCGGTTTTGAGGCTGCCACCCAATGACAAGAAAACAAGATACAAAATCAGTCATGGCAGATAACTCGTTCAGAGGCATGAGATTGTTCCGTGAAGAGATAGGATAGAGAAATAACATTTTCAGAAATCGGAAAGGAACTCATTAAATGGACAAAGCGCTTGCAGAGATGATAAAAATATCGAGAGAGACGGGAATAGATCCGAACCTCGTTCAAGGTGGAGGTGGCAATACGTCCGTAAAGACCGCGGACGGCAAATATATGTATATCAAGGCCAGCGGCACGGCACTTAAGGATATGAATCAAAAACAAGGCTGGCGAAGAATGCGCCTGGAGCCGGTCCTTGCCATACTAAAGGATAAATCACTGCCTAAAATGGATGCATCCACTCGCGAGCCCCGGGTTGTAAATCTGCTTCTTGATGCCTGCGACGATAACATTAAAACAATAGCCCGACCGTCGGTGGAAGCCCACCTGCATGCCTGCCTGAATAAGTGCGTAATTCATTTGCATCCGAGTGCGGCAGGCGCTTACCACAATGCGAAGAACGGACGGGCAAAACTTCAGAGGATGTTCAAGAACGAGAGTCCGCCATTGCTGTGGGTGCCTTATACGGATCCCGGTTATATGCTGGCCAAAAGAATCGCCCTGCTGGTCGACCGTTATCAGCGCCAATTCGGCAGGAGTCCTGAGATTCTATTCCTGCACAAACATGGGCTTTTCATTACGGCAAAGACAGCCGAGGGTGCCTTACGGCTTGTTCGCAGGGTCATAAAACGCTGCAACAGCAATCTAAGGCAACCGAAGGCCGTAATCACCAAATCAGTCGGGCAAGAAGAAATCGGCAACGTAAAGCTCTGCATCGAACGTGGATATTCTGAGGCAACCGGCGAGGACACGCCGATATGGCATTATTATAACGATGCTATTGAGGATTTTATGCGACAAAGAGATGCAAGGAAGATGCTATCAGGATCTTTGACGCCGGATGAGCTTGTCTATGCCAATGGCCCCGCGATGTGGGTGGAAACAGCGAGAGAATCGCAGAGTATTGCAAAGCGATTGAAACGGCAGATCGAAAAGGGAAGAAAACCTTCTGCGGCGTTCCTGGTTAAGGGGGTGGGGCTTTTTGTCGCAGGGACCGAGAAGATCGCCCCAACAGTACGAGACATTGTGCTGTACTCGATTTTTATTCGCATGAATGCACATCGAATGGGCGGGATTCTCACTTTGAACAAGCGCCAGGAGGATTTTATCAACAACTGGGAATCCGAAGCCTTCCGCAAAAAATTAGTAAGCAAAAAAAAGTAGATACCTGTAGACACTACACACTCGAAGTGCATTTGCCGGTAAATGATCCGGAAATTTTTCTTGACGTCGTGGTAGCGGATTTGGTATAAATAAGGAAGGAAAGGTTAGCATCAGCACTGAACGGGCATCTATAGATTCCGGCCTTCCAACGGGCGCAATGATTGTAGTTTTTCGAATAGAGGAGGAGTTATTATGCAAGATACAGAGTCACAGGAAAAGAAATGCTCCTCATAGTTATTTTTTTCGCATTTTAACCGACAAATTATGTTTTTTTGAAGGAGGACTATTATGTTTAAGAAATTAACTTATTTGGTTTCCTTCGTTTTTGTGCTGGGGCTGATTCCGATAAGTGCGGGCAATGCCGCTGACACCAATCTGGTCGGCTGGTGGAAGTTCGACGAGACATCCGGAACCATCGCGCGTGATGCAAGCGGCAACGGGAACGACGGTACCCTTAAAGGCGACCCGGTATGGGTAGCTGGAAAGGTAGAAGGAGCGCTGCAACTCGACGGTGACGGCGACTACGTGGACGTCGGCAGCGTGGGGATAAGCGGGATGGATCCGAGGACGATCGCCGGGTGTGTGAAGGCAAGCACCACGGACATACCAAGCGGGACAACCGTCTTCGGCTTCGCCCACGATGGAAGCGGTGACGGCACATATTTCGATATAGGGGTGGACAACGCGGGCAATTATGGTCTCTACATAGGCGGTTGGTCCTTTCCCTTACGTGCCGTGGATACGCGGTGGCACCATTTTGCAGGTACGTATGATGGAAGCGAGGGGCGCTGGTATGTGGATGGTCAGCTTATTGATCGTCTGGCCGGAGCTATAGCAACAACTGACGAGGTGAGAATCGGCGCGAGACTCAGCAACAACAATTACTTCCCCGGCCTCGTCGACGATGTCCGCATCTACAACAAGGCGCTGACGCAGAACGAGATTATCGAGGTTATGAGAGGTAACCCCGAGCTTGCGTCCGGCCCGGGCCCCGGTAACGGCTCAACGGTGGACGTAATAGGGGCGACGTCCCTTAGCTGGTTGCCGGGAGAGAAAGCTGCCCAGCACGATGTGTACTTCGGCGCCGATAAAGAAGCTGTCGCCGATGCCGATACATCCGATACGACCGACATATATCGAGGCCGACAGGGTGTTACCATTTATACTCCTCCCGAAGGCGTTGAATGGGGCGGCGGGTCTTACTACTGGCGTATCGACGAGTATAATACCGATGCGACTATCAGCAAAGGCAACGTATGGTGCTTTACGGTAGCCGACTATCTTATCGTGGACGATTTTGAGGACTACGACGTTGGCAACAACGAGATATGGTGGGTATGGTTAGATGGATCCGGCTACGCCTCACATCCTACCAAGCCGCCCTATACCGGTAATGGAACCGGCTCGATGGTCGGCGACGAAACCACAGGTTCTTATATGGAAGAAACTATTGTTCATAGCGGCTCTCAGTCGATGCCTGTCTTCTACGATAACAACCAGCAGGGCAAGCTCAAATATTCAGAGGTGGAGATGACATTGAGCTGGCAACGAGACTGGACTGTTGAAGGTGTTGGAGTGCTAACGATTTGGTTCCACGGTGCTGCATCTAACGGTGCTGAGCCCTTGTATATTGCTCTCAATGGCAATACGGTAGTTACTCATGATAATCCAAATGCAGCACAGATAGAGACCTGGACTCAATGGGATATCGACCTCCAGGTTTTTGCAGACCTGGGTGTAGATCTGACCAATGTTGAAACGATTGCCCTCGGCTTCGGCGATAGAAACAATCCACAACCGGACGGTTCGGGTAAAATGTGCTTCGATGACATTCGACTTTATCGGCCGAGTGATGCTCTTGAAGAGTAAACTGATTTCATGACAATAATGATAAACATCAATTAGGGGCCTATAGCGATTGACTTGGCATAGGCCCCACTTGTTTTAGAACAATAGGTCACTCGCATTGGCCAAGGCATGTCGGTCTACGGCAATTTGCTATACCGGGCATTTGGAAAACCTTTCCCCGGCTTCGAAGTCATTGAAAAACAACTTGAAACCGCAGGGGTAAACAGGTAATATGGCTAACTTGGACGGCAAAGTTCGCACAAGATTCGGCCGGATGGCATTTATAAGCATATCACAGCCGATTTCATGGAAGACTTCGCTCTTATAAAACAGGATATAATCTGACAAAGAAACATCGAAAAGGAGAAAATATGGCAAAGTCAAATGAATCCGGCAATGATCCGGGCAGAACACGACGTGAATTCCTGAAAAATACCGGCCGGTTAGCAGCTACTTCGGCCCTGGCGGCCGGGTTGGCTCCGCGCATCTATGCAGCGGGAAGCAATACTATTAAGGTAGCCCTGGTCGGTTGCGGCGGTCGTGGTACCGGTGCAGCCTCGAACGCCCTGTCCGTCAAGAACGGCCCGATCAAACTCGTTGCTATGGCCGACGTCTTCCAGAGCCGCCTTGATCGCAGCTATAGGAATCTGGAAAAAGGACATGCGAAAAAGTTAGATATACCCAAGGGACGCCAATTCCTCGGCTTCGACGGCTACAAAAAAGCAATGGATTGCCTTGACAAAGGCGATGTGGTGATTCTTGCGACCCCTCCGGCGTTCCGCTGGGTGCATTTCACCTATGCCATTGCCAAAGGCCTCAATGTTTTCATGGAAAAGCCGGTCACGGTTGACGGCCCAACGACTCGGAAAATGCTGAAGCTGGCCGAAGAATCCGTCAGGAAGAACCTCAAGGTGGGCGTCGGCCTTATGATTCGCCATTGCAGGGGCCGGCAGGAACTGAAACAGCGCATTGACGACGGCGAGATCGGCAATATCATCGCGATGCGGGCCTACCGGATGGCCGGAGGTGCATGTACCGCCGGGCCTAAACCTGCCGGGATCAGCGAGCTGCTCTACCAGATCCAGCGATTCCACGCCTTCCTTTGGGGCAGCGGCGGCATGTACAGCGACTTCTATATTCACCAGATAGACGAGTGTTCATGGATGAGGGGCGCCTGGCCGGTCGAGGCCCAGGCATCCGGCGGCAGGCACTATCGCGGTAACTCTTTGGATCAGAACTTAGATAGCTACTCGATCGAATACACTTATCCGGACGGCACCAAGCTATTCTACTACGGCCGGGCTATGAGCGGTTGTAAAGGTGCGTTCTCCAGCTATGCTCTCGGTACGAAAGGTTCGGCCGTCATCTCGACGAACAGCCATTACCCCGGCAAGGTACGGACATACAAAGGCCACAACATGAGTATAGACAACCTGATATGGCGATTCCCGCAACCAGAGCCGAGTCCATACCAGCTTGAGTGGGACGATTTGATCGATGCTATCCGTAGCGACAAGCCTTACAACGAGGTCAAACGCGGCGCCGAGGCCAGCTTAGTCAACACTATGGGCCGGATGGCAGCTCACACGGGCCAGATCATCACCTTTGAGAAGGCGCTTAACTGCAAGCATGAGTTCGCCCCCGGCCTTGATAAGCTGACCGATGATTCTCCCGCACCTTTGCGCCTGAATTCTGAAGGCAAGTATCCTGTTCCGCAGCCGGGCATTCTCAAAAACCGAGAATACTGATGTTTCGTTTGGATAGAGCCTGTGGCAAGGCACGGACTCCGTGCCTGAAGGCGTTTGGGAAGAATGGGCGGTGTGCTCTGATCCGGCGCTGTTGGGGCTGCGCATGGTTGGTCAGCCCCTACAATCCTATGCCAACGACTATAGTACGTTGCATAGCTGACATTCAGCTACCGTATAGCGCGACTCAGGTTGCTTGGTAGAACACGGGAGATGTGGCTGTTCCTATTTATCCACGATGCTGCAGTATCCTGAGAAGCGATAATCGGCAAAACGATAATGTGAGCTGTTACCAGTTTTCGAGAAGCGTTCTACTCGGAAAGGATCCACCCATGTTCACAACAGACATGACGCTATCCAATCAAGTGATTGAAGCATTCTTAAACTGCAAATACAAATCGTATTTGAAAGCCACAGGACACACCGGCTCCGAAACCAGCTATGAGAAATTGCAGAAAGAACTTCGTGCCCGCTTCCGTAGAAAAACGCAAGCCAAGCTGCAAGGGGGCTGCACCAACAGCAACATAGCGAATGTGCGCATCCTCACGGTCTCTACTCTTAGGACAGGCGAGCCTATCCTCCTCGACAGGTCTATACACTTGGATGGACTGCATTGTGATTTTGATGCGCTCAAGCGTTGTTCTGGGAAATCTCAACTCGGCGCTTTTTTGTACGAGCCGGTGCTCTATTGTCAACGCCAAAAACCCACCCGCAGCGAAAAGGTGCTCCTTGCATTCCAGGCATTCTCGGTTGGTCGTGTACAGGGGACGACACCTGGTCGCGGCCACATTATATGTGGCGAAATGTGTAGAACTGTGACGGTTCGTTTGGCAAGCTATCTGAAGCGCGTTGATGCCATAATCAGTGCGTTGCACAAACAGATCTCTTCTCCCGACGCGACTTCTGGCATTTTGAACTCCCACTGTAATGTATGCGAGTTCTCCGAACTCTGTGTCCAGAAAGCTATTGCCGACGATCATTTGTGTCTCCTTCGTGGAATAAGTGAGGCGGAGATACACAGAAATAATCAAAAGGGCATCTTCACCGTAAATCAGCTTTCCTACACTTTCCGCTTCAGGAAGCCTCGGAAGCGTGCAAAAAACCCTGCCAAACCTCGCTACTTTGCGCTGCAGGCTCTTTCGCTTCGAGAGGACAAAATCCATATACATGGCACCCCAACCCTTCCCGCCGCAGACACACAACTGTACATCGACATCGAGGGAATCCCCGAGACTGAGTTTTATTACCTCATTGGAGTCCTAGTCGCCCGAAATGGCCAGTGTACCTACCGCAGTTTCTGGGCTGACCAGAAGGAAGACCAGGCCGAGATGGTAAGCCAGTTCGTGATTTATCTGGATAACTACTTGGGCGCTCCGATCTTTCACTATGGCAAGTACGACGCTACTGCAATAAGGAAACTGAGTGCCGGAATGAGCGGAAGGAACCAAGAGGCTCTTACGCTCATTGTAGACAACATGACAAACGTTCTTTCCATCGTTTATCACCATGTCTATTTCCCTTCATATTCAATCAGTCTGAAAGACATTGGTCGCTTCATCGGCTGTGAATGGAGCGAGAGCGATGCGTCTGGGATTCAGAGCGTGATCTGGCGAAAAACATGGGAACTGAATCGCGACCCCAGGCTAAAAAGGAAGTTGATAACCTACAACAGAGAAGACTGTCAGGCGCTCCGAAGGCTCTGTACGTTCATTTCACATGCATCATCTGAAGAAGGAGCAGACACATCTGGCCGCGAGAGCCATCCAGATGTCGTGCACTCATCAGAGTTAAGGCGACATACTGCGACAGGTTACGTGTTCCGAAGGCAGGAGTTTGCGATAGAAGAGCTACAATATGTAAATGACGCTGCTTACTTCGATTATCAGCGAGAGAAGGTATTTGTCAGGACAAAAAGGCATGTACAGGCCGTTACTAAGCGGAAAGCCAAGGAGCGCAGCCGGTCTCGGAAGGTCAACAAGCATGTGACCATCGAGTGCACGAAATGTCCTGTGTGTGGCAGAAAGGATATTAGAAAGGGACACAAGTTGACCAGGACCTGCACCGACCTTAAATTCTTCCAAGGCGGGGCCAAAAAATCGATACTGAAGTATTCCTCATTGCGATACAAGTGTGCCCGGTGTAACGAAACATTCGTGCCACCCGATTGGCCGGAGTATCGAAGGGGCTATGGACACGGTCTGGCAAGCTGGTGCGTCTATTACAACCTCGCGTGCAGACAGAGTCTCAGCATGATAGGCTCGGCGCTGAGAGAAATATTCGGTCTATCCATTCCGCGCCAGTCGTTGAACGAGTTGAAACGCTCGATTGTGTCGTACTACGAGCCAACCTACCATGAGATTCTCCGCAGTATTGTTAAGGGTCCTCTTATCCACATCGACGAGACGACTGTGCACGTAAGAGGCGCGAGTGGATACGTTTGGGTTTTCACCAGTATGGACAGGGTATACTACTTGTACAAAGACTCGCGCAAGGGGGAGTTCCTGAAGGAAATGCTAGCAGGATTCTCTGGAGTCGTGGTGTCCGATTTCTACAGCGCATATGATTCTCTTGATTGCCCTCAGCAAAAATGCATCATTCATTTGATCCGAGACCTGAACGACGATCTTTTGCGCTATCCGTTCGACGACGAATTCAAGCTAGTCGCGAAGCGCTTCTCCTTGTTACTAAGAAGCATCATCGACTCCATCGACAGATACGGACTAAAGAAAAGACATCTTCATAAATACAAGCGACCAGCCGAGAAGTTTGTTGACTTCGTTGTTTCACGCGATTTCAGTTCGGAGATTGCGAGGAAATACCAAAAGCGGTTTAAGAAAAGCGGGCCGAAACTATTCACTTTTCTCGATTATGATGGGGTGCCTTGGAACAACACTAATGCGGAACATGCCATTAAGTATTTCGCAAGATATCGAACTCTCACAGACGGTCTCTTTACCGAGAAGTCCATCCAGCGAGCCCTAATAATGCTCAGCGTGTTTCAGACTTGCGAGTATAACGATACGGCAATACTGAGATTCCTACTATCGAATAGAAACGACTTGGAGAGCATCTTGCGCTCAGGCCGACGGGGCATGCGAAGCTCTAACCGTACAAAGCACGAAGCTGAGTAACAGATCAGCTATGTACGATGGGCTTCAGCCCACGCGGCAACAAAGGGGGATCAGTTCATGACACGTTATTCGGACAATTGTTGCAATAACAGGCAGGCCCACGCATCCCGCTGGGCATTTGGAAGGCATTTTCGTGGGGATCACCGTTCTCCTAATACTGCTTGAATCCGAAACGCCAAGATACTATAATATGAAGTCGATTTGGTAATGATTAGTAAAAGGATAGGCAAAGCGATACGAATGAGTCAATTAAACGGGATATCAGGAAAAATCTTGATCCTAAATTAGAAAAAACACAGTCTGAAAAGACACATCGAAAAGGAGGTAGTATGGCAAGTTCAAGTGAATCAGGCAAAGGCGCCGGCACGACGCGTCGCGACTTTCTTAAAGCTTCGACAGTAGCAGCCTCGGCGGCCGTCTCAGGC
>DQCG01000699.1 GCA_003533825.1 Phycisphaerales bacterium | reverse complement strand
CTGCGATGGAACCCGGACAAGGAGCGATTTATAAACGATAACCTGGCCAACAGAATGCTTGCAAGAACCATGAGAGCGCCGTGGTCTTTGTAGATATAACGTGCAGGAAACTCGTTGATGGAGCCAAATAACGAACTGTTCACAGGAGCATTATCATGAGAAGATTATCTTTACTGATGGTGATATTCATCACAATCGTCTTCGGATATGAAATCGTTTCCGCGCGTGAATTACACGTCTCAAAAACGGGAGACGATTCGGCCTCCGGCAGCTACGCTGATCCGTATCTGACAATCAACAAAGCCGCATCGCTCGCCCGGCCCGGAGATACCGTGACTATCCACGACGGAACGTATCGCGAATGGGTCAAACCCGCCCGTGGCGGCACCGATGAAAACAAACGTATAATCTACCGTGCAGCGCCCGGCGAAAAAGTCATCATCAAAGGTTCCGAACGTATCACCTCATGGACAAGCGAAGCCGGCGGTGTTTGGAAAGTCGAATTACCGAACTCATTCTTCGGCCAATACAATCCTTACGCTCTGAATGTCTCCGGCGGCTGGCTGAACTACGGAAAGTGGCATCATCGCGGGGACGTCTACCTAAACGGCGAGGCCTTTCTCGAAAAACAGACACCGCAGGAGGTAGCAGAGGCCCGGCATAGCTGGTTCTGCCGGGCGGACGATAAAGTAACGACAATCCTGGCGAATTTCGGCAAGGCCAATCCCAACAAGAAGCTAACCGAAATCAACGCTCGCAAAAGCCTCTTCATGCCCGAAATTACCGGCCTGAAATATATCACCGTCGATGGCCTGAACTTTATGCACGCAGCCGCCAACTGGGCGCCTCCGAGTTTGGAATTACAGATGGGCGCTGTCGGTCCGCGAATGGGGAAATACTGGATCATCGAGAACTGCACAATCACCAATGCCCGCTGCGTCGGCATTATTCTGGGACATGCCCCGGGCGTCGATTACAGCGACATAGACGCCTATGGTGACCACATCATCCGCAACAACGTTATCCGGCGGTGCGGACAAGCAGGTATCGCCGGCCAGAAAGGCGCTACCCGCTCTCTGATCTGCGGCAACCTCATCGAAGATACCAATTACCGCAAGGAGTTCGGCGGCTGGGAAACCGCGGCGATTAAGTTTCACAACAGTGTGGATACCGTCATTAGCGGCAATCTGATTCGCGGTGTGTTCCGTGAAATTCAGGGGGCTTTCGGAATTTGGATTGATTTCGGCAATCAGGGCATCCGTATCTCCGGCAATATCATCTACAACACCGACGAAGCCACAGTCTTCCTGGAAATGAACCACGGCCCCACTCTTGTCGATAACAACATCCTCGTCGGACAGTCAACCAGGAGCAACTCCGAGGCTACGGTGTTCGCACACAATCTGTTTGTCGATTGCGGGTACGATTACAGGCCCGATACCAACCGCCGCTCCCAGTACTTTCAGCCGCATACGACAAAAGCGGTCGGACGCAAATCCGGCACCGCCCAGGATGACAAGTGGTTTAACAATATCTTTGTTCGACAGGGACTCGATAAGGTGAAAACGGCCCCGGGCTATAAATCGGATTACAACGTCTTTCTGGAAGGAGCAAAGAAAAGCTCCTTCGGCGACGAGAATAGCGTGGCCGATCCTTACATCACAGAATTTACAATCAAGGATAAACCTCTGGGAACCACGATCACGTTTTCTATGAATGATGCCCCGTTTCGTGTGAAAGGGCCGCAAATCGATGCCGATCTGGTCGGAGTTTTTCCGACTGTCGGGCAGACAATTGAGGATCGTTACGGCCACCCCATAAAAGTAGATAAAGATTTCGCCGGCAGGAAATCTTCACGACCTATCGCCGGACCGCTCGCCGACCTTAAGCAGGGGCTCAACAAAATTACCTGGCCAATTAATTCGAGCTCATTCTAAGGTTTATTGTGGCGGATGATACAAGGTTTGCATTTTTAACGAGTAATAAAAATGGGCGATACAGGACTCGAACCTGTGACCTCACGGGTGTGATCCGTGCGCTCTAGCCAACTGAGCTAATCGCCCTGATGTTTTTCGACTTTTTTCCCTGATCGAATCAGAGGCCGGAATTATATACGGCCAATTATAAATCGTCAACTAAAAACTAAGTCGCGACAATGTTAACGCGTCCGAGTTTAACGCCCTTCATGCTTAATATGCTTTCGGCCACCTTATTTATTTCGCCGACCCGTCCCTTAAGTATTATAACCTCCAGACAATCGTGCTCATCCAGGTGGACGTGCATAGAAGAAATCACCTGCAAAAACGAGCTTAGCGTGTGCGTATGCTGCAATTCTATCAAAGATTCTGTCAGCTTTGTCGAGTGATGATCATAGACAAGAAAAACAGCGGCTACCGCCCCGGCTTTCGGATTTTGAAGTCTTTCTTCACTGAGCTGCCGTCGTACCAGATCGCGTATCGCTTCGGACCGGCTCTTATAACCCTGCCCGGCGATGAGCTTGTCAAACATCGAAAGCAACTCTTTATCGAGTGATACTCCGATACGTTCGATTTGAGCCATGTTCATTTCTCAAGCCGCGGTGGGAATCCTTTAGATAATCTCGAGACGGCGAAGAATAGCCTTTCCCCAGCGGACGCTGCGGATCTGCGAGAGGATCAGCAATAAAAATACCAGCAGCCAATAACCGCTGAACCGCAGATAGTAAAGCACCTGTTCGAATACATCCTTGTTCTCAATGGAATGCCACTTCACCAGCTCATCGGGAGTATACATCGCTCCGAGAACCATACCGCCGAAGATTCTCTGCCACGGTAATAACAGAATAAGCATAAGCA
>DQCG01000191.1 GCA_003533825.1 Phycisphaerales bacterium | reverse complement strand
GGCGGGATCATCGCGACCGAGCTTGTGAACGTAACAAAGAAGTTTTTTACAGACAAAAAAATCAACGTAAAGGTCGAATTCAGTTGGGGTGCCACCGAGGTGAAAGCTCGCCTGGTCGATGCAATCGTGGAGCTTACCGAGACCGGAACATCTCTGCGGGCGAATAATCTGCGTATCATCGATACGGTGATAAGCTCTACGACAAGGCTCATCGCAAATAAAAAGGCATGGGACGATCGATTCAAGCGAGAGAAAATTGAGAATATCTCCATACTGCTACAGGCGGCAATCGAAGCTCGAAGCAAAGTAGGATTGAAGATGAACATCAAAAAAGAAGCTTTGGAATCGATCCTGCAGATACTGCCGGCGGAGAAAAGCCCCACGGTGTCCTCACTGGCTGACCCGAGTTATATTGCAATTGAAGTGATTATCGACGACCAAATCGAACGATCCCTGGTTCCCGCTCTCAAACGGGCGGGTGCCTCGGGCATAATCACATATCCTCTCAATAAGGTTATTCATTAGTAATTACTGCGATACAAGAGACAGTTTTCTTGCCTTCTGTGTTAAATTCAGTATACTTGCCCATAAGAGTCTCTTTTATTGGATTTAAGACGCCGTTGCATTACGGGAAATATTATTTGTGACAAAGCGAATTGCTATTCTGGGTTCGACCGGTTCGATTGGTAAGAACGCGCTGCGGGTAATCGATTCGCTCGGCCCGCAGTACGAAATCGTCGCCTTGAGCGCTCACAGCAGCGTGGAGCTTTTAGCTGAGCAGGCCAGGCGATATAAGCCGGGATTCGTTGCTATTGCAAACGCTGATTACGCAGAGCAGCTCAGCGAATTTATCGGCGAGTTGGATATCGAGATTCTTTCGGGGCCGGATGGTTTAATTCAGATTGCGGAACTCGAAGATGTCGATATTGTTCTTACGGCGATTGTCGGTGCGGCCGGTCTGCCCGCGGTTCTTGCCGCCGGGGGCAAGGGCAAGAGGCTCGCAATAGCTAATAAGGAGCCCCTTGTTATAGCCGGAGAGCTGCTAAGGAAGGAAATAGAGGAAAACGGCGGCGATATTTTACCGGTCGACAGCGAACATTCAGCCGTTTTTCAGGCTATACAGTCAGGTAGCAGAGAAGAAGTTAAGAAAATTATCCTGACTGCATCAGGTGGACCCTTTAGGCAGGCAACCGCCGAGGATATACGGAATGTAACATTAGAGCAGGCTCTTTTACATCCTGTCTGGAATATGGGGCCGAAAATCACGATTGATTCGGCTACTATGATGAACAAGGCGTTTGAAATCATCGAGGCCCGCTGGCTTTTTGATATACCGGTGGAAAAAATCGAAGTTTTAATCCATCCGGAGTCGATAATTCATTCAATAGTCGAATTTGTTGATGGCTCGATGATAGCCCAGCTTGGCGAGCCGGATATGTGTCTGCCGATTCANNGCCAAGACGCTTCGCCTTGAGGAAATAGGTAAATTGACGTTTGAAAAACCCAACATGGAGACGTTTCGTGCACTGTCGTTAGGTTACGAGGTTGCTCGAACGGGCGGTACGGCCCCTGTTGTCTTCAACGCCGCAAATGAGGCCGCTGTAGAGGAATTCCTGGCGGGTAGAATCAAGTTTGTTAATATAGTCGAGATTATAGAAAATTGCCTCAACAGGCATAATGTTAAAAATGCCGTGTCTATCGAAGATGTCCTTGAGGCGGATGCCTGGGCCAGAAGAGAGGTTATGGAATTGGCATATAGCGTGTAGGTTCTGTTGAGCCTGTTGATTTTGGAGGTGTTTTAATGTCGAAAGAAACAATTTTCTCCGGCAAGTATTTCCGGATGTTTTTGATGGCCATAATTGTTGTCCCGGTGATCCTCTTAATTGCCCGGAACATTGGCTTTTTTGGCAATGTGCTGCTGGTTTTGCTCGGGTTCGGGGCGGTGGTTATAGTTCATGAGTTCGGACACTTCATTGTTGCCAAAGCATCCGGCATAACGGTCGAAGCATTTTCGCTTTTTATGCCGCCGATCTTATTGGGTGTGCAAAAAACAGAAGAAGGTATTCGGATTCGTATATTGCCGGAGCTTGTGCGCAAAAAAGGCGATGAGTCCGGTAATGGTGCGTTTTGTTTTACAATCCGACGCAGGTGTAAACCCAGTGAAACAGAATATCGTGTCGGCCTCATTCCTTTTGGCGGTTTCGTCAAAATGCTGGGCCAGGATGATACCGGGCCGGCCGGCAACAGCGACGATCCCCGTTCGTATGCCAACAAGCCCCCTCATATTCGTGCGGCCGTTTTAGCAGCGGGTGTTACTTTTAACGTTATTAGTGCCGTTATCGTTTTTATTATCGTTTTCCTCGTCGGCATAAATTTGCCACCTGCCGTAGTTGGTGATGTGTACCCGAATTCACCGGCGGCTCGTGCGGGTCTGAAAGCCGGTGACGAAATAATTGAGATTGCAGGCGAAAGAGATGATCTTGACTTTGGTAATATCGCGATAGCTGCGGCTTTGTCCGGCAGGGATGAAAAAGTTCAGATGAGAGTAAGGCATGAGGACGGCTCCGAAGAAGATTTGACACTTGTTGCCGAGCAGATACAGGGAGAGTCGCTCCGAGGTTTTGGCATCAGGGCCGCCGATACCCTGACGATTGCCGAACTTGCCGAAGAAGATGAAGCCGAAATATTATTTGAACGAACGGGGCTGCTTCCAGGCGACCGAATTACGGCTGTCAACGGTAAGCAGTTGCAGACCAAATGGGAGCTGGATGAAATAGTGCAAAATACGCTCGCTCCCGAAGTGACATTGTTGGCTGAGCGAACCGATAAAGACAAGAAAGTGACCTTGGTCGAGGTTAGGCTCAAACTGGAAATGATTCCGTTCGGGGCCGGGCATATTTGCTCTATAGTGCCGCGGTTTCGATTGGATAATCTTGCAGTTGAAAAGCCGTCTTCGACGAAGATAAACCGATTGTTGGGGAAAATCGGCATTAGAAAGCCGCCGGAGGAGAAACCGTTTCTGGAAAGCGGGGATGTTATCCTGAATATCGGTGACGTTGCATATCCTACATACGAGGAGTTCCGGGAAACGGTAAAGAAATATGGAAATAAAGAACTGCCGATACAGGTGTTGCGGGCGGACCCTAACGGCATTGAAAAGCAGTATACGATCAGTGTCAGGCCAAAGCGTAAAAAAGATACTGAAGATGCAAGAATAGGAATTGCTTTTATTCCAGCGTTTGACTCCGAGCATCCGGTTGTTGCCAGGACTATCACCATCGAAGACGGGCCGGCAAGGCTGGAGATCCCGCGTGGAGCTTCGATCACCGCCGTTGACGGGGTGCCAGTGTCGAATTTTTACGATATAATCCGTGAAATCAAACGATATTCGAATGAGCGTATCACGATTGATTATCGCCTCAATGAGCAGGTGGCGGGGAATATTACTTTGGAGGTCGGCAACGCTGAAAGTCTTTTTGCCGTCAAATCAGCTTTGGCAGAATCTATTCCTTTCAAGCGATTGGAAAGAACTTACAAGGCCGCCGGTCCGGTTAATGCCGTGGTGATGGGATACAAAAAGACCGTCATGTTTATTGCCCAGACTTATGTGACATTAAGGCGTCTGATCGGGGGACTTGTCAGTCCGAAGGATCTCATGGGGCCTGTTGGAATTATCACGCTTAGCTATCGAATTGTTGCCGACCAGCCGTTTGTTTACTATGTTTATTTTCTCGGCCTTATCAGCGCTGCAATTGCAGTGTTTAACTTCCTGCCGTTACCGCCTCTTGATGGAGGCCTGGTCGTGCTACTGGTGGCCGAGAAGATCAAGGGCTCCGCATTGAGTGAAAAAGTGCAGGCGATTATCGCCTATGCCGGCTGGACGCTGATAGGGACACTTATTCTTTACGTTACGTTTAATGATATTGTCAGGAATTTTTTCAGTTGAGTTTTGAGGGTTATAAGCAGGGGTACGGAATGACTTGATTCCGACCGATGAAAGGATTCGAAAGTGTCGGATTTGCTGGAGGAAATATCTTCGCAGGAGTACCACGAAGGTATATTCGCTGCTCTTAAAGAGCAGGATAAACAAATCTATGATCTGATAATCAGGGAATACGAAAGGCTGCAAAACACCCTGCAGCTTATTGCCGCGGAGAACCAGTGTTCCAGATCCGTTCTGGCGGCTCTCGGCTCGATTGTACAGAACAAGACGACCGAGGGTTTCCCGGGCGCCCGGTACCATGGCGGCTGTGAGGTTGTCGATGATATGGAGGAGTTGGCCGCGGCCAGGGCCAGAGAGACCTTCGGCGCCCGCTACGCGAATGTGCAGCCGCACTCCGGCACAAACGCCAACCAGATTGTCATGACCGCAATGCTGGAAAGAGGCGATAAGGTGTTGAGTCTCGGGATGGACCAGGGTGGGCATGTCTCTCACGGGGCAAGCGTCTCGTTCACCGGCAAGTTCTTCGATGTTGAAAACTATTATGTCGACCGGGAGACCTTCGTCCTTGACTACGATGCCATCCGGGAAAAGGCGGCGGCCTTCAGGCCCAGGCTGATTATCTGCGGGGCAAGCGCCTATTCGCGTGTGATAGATTTTCAAAAATTCCGCCGGATAGCCGATGAAGTAGGGGCGTATCTTATGGCGGACATCTCGCATATCGCCGGGCTGGTTATCGCCGGCGCGCATCCGTCGCCGGTTGACGAGGCGCATTTCACCACGACAAGCACGTACAAACCCGGCGG
>DQCG01000473.1:2141-8087 GCA_003533825.1 Phycisphaerales bacterium | reverse complement strand
AATTATCTTTGGCTTCATTAAAAAGCCGTTAAAGACTCTTTAGCGGGCAATTTGGCAAGAAACCGGATTATTCCACTATCACGGTCTCATCGAGCTTTATTCCGAGGCGTTTGTACCTGCCGGCCCGGCTTTTTTCATCGCCGGTGTTGATCTGGCGGGCGAGCTTTCCCACCGTCAGCGCATGCTTTCTTGGCACGACGAGCACTCCGTCACCGTCGGCGACGATGAGGTCGCCGGGAAAAACAAGGACGCCGGCACAATTG
Source organism: Phycisphaerales bacterium (assembly GCA_003533825.1). Classification (GTDB taxonomy): domain Bacteria; phylum Planctomycetota; class Phycisphaerae; order Sedimentisphaerales; family Anaerobacaceae; genus JAFGPJ01. The sequence goes on along the minus strand of DQCG01000473.1, from coordinate 7,824 downwards.
ATGGGAAAATTGTAAGATTCGGCGATGAGTCTTCCCGGCCGAACCCCGCGGGTGCTATGCCCGTTTTTGCAGTACACCGATATTTTTTTGACTTTGACGATTTCGTCGGTATCGCGTGCGCCGCCATTCGTCACTACCCCGACAACTCCCTTCTCCGCCCAGCCGAGACTGTTGTTGGAGCCGATAAAGCCGCATTCGTCGATGCCCCCGGCGTCGATAACGACCACATCTCCCTTTTTTGCCGTGCTGAGCCAGGCATCGGGGGCTCTTTTATATTGCTCGGACTTGAATTTCTTGAATCCTTCGAGCTTTGGAAACGAGTTCTGTCCGACTCGAACATCTGTGGGCACATGCCTGACGGTAATGGCAAATCCCACTATTCTGTGGGAGAATTTTTCAACATCCCGCCACAATGGCCGGATATCATTTTTCATTAAGCCGATGTCCTGCAGGCCGATCAGGTCCATGCCGTCGAGCACGTCCGTCAGTCGCAGGTCCTTGTACAATTCGAGGATTTCGTTTCGTGACTTCTCGCTGTCGTCGAAACTCTTGTTTTTCAGCAGCCTGACACCTGTCGGCGTTGTTAGTTCCGGCGCGTTCGGCTTCTGCGTTTTCGCGGCGGGAAGATTTACCGCCGGGAAAAGCAGTAATAGTAATGTCATCCCGCTGATACATTTTGATTTGCTTTTAGTCAGGCAACACATGGCCGTCTCCTTAATAATGGTTGAAAAGTTTTTAATACCCAATTGGGAAAATACACGTTAGACTAAGATCACAATTGAAAAACACAAGATTTTTTTGAGATGGGTGTTTTGTTCCGGGTAAAATTAACAGCCTTTTTTAGGAGAGAATCAGATGAATCGGGACATTAGAATCGCTTTTGTTTGCGTTTTAACTTTGATGACATTTGCTGTGACAGCATCCTGGGGACAGGCGGCAACCTCAAATGAGGTAGAGCTGCTCTGGCCGGATGGCGCTCCAGGCGCTAAAGGCAGCGACGAGGGCGATAAACCTACGCTTACCATCTACCTGCCGGAAAAGGAAAAAGCCACGGGCGCCGCCGTGGTGATTTTTCCCGGCGGCGGTTACGGCCATCTGGCGGTGGATCACGAAGGCCGTCAGATCGCCGAATGGCTCAACTCAATTGGCGTCGCCGGCTTTATTGTCAGGTATCGTCATAGCAAAAGCGGAGCCGGCTACCGTCATCCGGCGCCTTTGCAGGACGCCCAACGGGCGATAAGGATGGTTCGCAGATGGGCAAAACGCTGGAATATCGATCCCGGCCGGATCGGTATTATCGGCTTTTCAGCAGGGGGACATCTTGCATCCAGCGCTGGTACGCACTTCCGGAAAAGATACAGCGAAGCAATCGATGTGATAGACAGTCGCAGTTGCCGGCCTGATTTTATGATTCTTATGTATCCGGTCATCTCGTTTACCGAATGGTACACTCACAAAGGTTCCAGAAGAAATCTGCTCGGTGACAATCCGGACCCCGATCTTGTCGAGAACCTCTCGAACGAAAAGCAGGTGACGTCCGAGACGCCGCCCACGTTCCTTGTTCACGCCAACGATGATAATGCCGTGCCGCCGGAGAACAGCATCGCTTTCTACCTGGCCCTGCGAAAGGCAAAGGTGCCGGCCGAGATGCACATCTACGAAAAAGGCAGCCACGGATTCGGGCCGGGCCTCGGCAAAGGCGCCTGTTCGAGTTGGATGGTCCGCTGCGCCGACTGGATGAAAGGGCGCGGCCTGCTGGATAAAACGGGCGGCCAGGGCGGACAAAAATAAGGTTGGTTGGATGCCCTCACTTTGTCACGTGCGTAAGTTCGATTTGGGATTCCAGCATTTCCTGGATTGCAGGATCAATATTCGCCGTATCCGGTTTCGGGCTGGTCCGGATCTTTGTTTGACGGTGTAAATTCGGTCGGTGTTTGAGGTTCGGATTGCGGGATCGATTTGATTTCGAACGGGGGCATGCTTTGGCTCTGTTCATCTCCGGCGGGCTCTGCAGGCGGCTCCGGCGGAGTTTGCGTCTCAGGCTGTGATGATGGTTCGGGAGCAGCTACGGGCTCATCCTCACCCTGAATCTCGCCGGCGGTGGCGGATTGCGGAACTTCGGTCTGTACCGCCGGGTGGAACTGGGCATGTACGAATTCGGCGACCTTTTTGTAGTCCTCGGCTCCGTGGCAATTCTGCTCGTATTCAAAAATTGTTTTACCGTAGCTGGGCGCCTCGGCGAGCTTTATATTTCGCCGGATAAATGTGGGCAAAATCTTCGCCTGCGCCCAGGCACTGTTGGTTCCGCGCGCGTTGTTCAGGAATTGCTCGATATCGGCTCTGACCTCGTTGGGAAGTGACGCCCTGCTGTCGAACATGCAAAGCAAAATCCCCTTAACCTTGAGGTCCGGGTTGATTCTTTTGTTTACGAGATCGACGGTTTGGAGCAGTTGTCCGAATCCCTGCAGAGCAAGGAAATGCGGCTGTAGGGGAATCAAAACCTCTTCGGCGGCCGCCAGGGCGTTGAGAGTCAGCAGCCCCAGAGAAGGAGCACAGTCGATAATACAATAATCGAACTTGTCTTCGCTCGATTCGATTGCCTCTCGCAGGATGGTTTCCCTGCCGACCACACTTACCAGCTCGCTTTCGGCGCCGACCAGGTTGATATTCGCCGGCAGCAGCCATAGATTCGGACGCACGAGCATAATTTGCTCTTCGAATTGGGCCGACTGGGTCAGGACTTTATAAGAGCCGGCCTCGATGATTTGCGGCTCAAGGCCGAGGTGTATTGTCAGGTGGGCCTGCGGGTCGAGATCAATCGCGACAACCCGTGAGCCCGACGCGGCAAGGGCGGCGGACGTGTTGGCCACGGTCGTGGTCTTACCGACACCTCCCTTTTGGTTTAATACTGCAATCGTTCTCATAATCCGTAGCTTATCACTTGCGATTCATGACACATTATTCGAGTCATCGGTCTCGAGGCAAGATTTTTTTCAGGACGGCATCGAGAACGCCGTTAACAAATGCCGGTGACTTATCGGTGCTGTATTTCTTGGCGAGCTCGATAGCCTCGTTTATAACGACTTTCGGCGGAATGTCGGGACAGAATTTCAACTGATATACCGCCAGTCTGAGAATGCTTTTGTCGACGGGCGAGAGTCTTGTGAATTGCCATTTTATTGTCGAGCCGGTTATCAATTCGTCACACTGTTCCAGGTTTTCCCAGGTCCCTTTTGACCAGTCCGAGGCAAGCTTGCGGACAAAATCATCCGGATTTGCTTCTCTAAAGAACTGCCCTAAATGCTCGAGCATATCCGGGCCCTGCACGTCGAGTTGGTATAATGCCTGCATCGTCAGTTCTCTGGCCCTTGTTCTTCTATCCATGTGTGATAGTTCGCAGTCTACGAACTACGATCCTGTAACTACAAACTACTTATTTTCTGCATCACGTTGGCCATTTCCATAGCTGTCAATGCTGCGTCGGCTCCGGCGTTGCCCATTTTTGTCCCGGCCCTTTCGACTGCCTGTTCGAGTGTCTCGCAAGTCAGGACGCCGAATACTGCCGGGGTTGCCGAATCATAGTTGATTTGCCCGATACCCCGGACTACCTGCTGACAGACGTAATCGTAATGGGCGGTTTGGCCTTTTATCACCGCGCCGAGGCAGATTACCGCGGCGTATTTGCCGCTGTCGGCGAGTTTTTTACAGGCCTGTGTAATTTCGCAGGCGCCCGGCACCCATACGACGGATATTTGTTCGTCAGCAGCACCATGACGCTCAAGACAATCTATCGCACCGGCAAGCAGCTTTGACGTTATGAACTCGTTGAATCTGCTAACTACAATGGCGTAATTTACTTTGCCGGCCGTTATCTGGCCTTTTATCTCTCTAACCATAGCATCGCTTCTCCAAATAACTACTGCGTATAGTATTCATTTTTTGCTCGTTATCCGGTATTTTTCGGTAACACATTATAAGACTATCAGTTGCAATTTTCCAGAAAAACAGCTCAGCACAAATATTACACCGGCACGTAACTTTTTAGCTCTGGGAGCTAACTTTTGCAATTATAAGAGCTTATAAGCTAAAGTTGCAACAAAATTTTACCGTAAACAAAAAGCTCTCGAAGCACCGGGAAACTGCTAAGGCAATGGAGTTTTGTTGGCGATATGTGCGTTGGTAATATTTGAATTATTGGGCGAAAAACAAAGTAAAGGATTATTTATGATTTTTGAAGATATGGAATTCGGCTCTTATGACAAGGCCGAGCAGAAGGCCCACAAGGCTTTTGAGCTTTACGAAGACGGCAATATGTCGCAGGCCCTTGACGAGTTGCAGACGGCTATCGAGATAAATCCCGCCAACAGTTCCTGGCATTTTAATATGGCGCTAACTCTGGACGCCGTAAGTCGGTTTGACGATGCGATAAGCGAATATCAAACGGCTCTTGAGCTGAACCCCGATGATCTGGAGATATTAAACTCACTGGCGGTCGATTATACTCGAACCGGTCAATACGACCTGGCCATCGATACGTTCGAGCGTATTCAGCAGGTCGATCCGGGATTTGAGCCGTGCTATTGTAATCGCATCATTACTTACACCGAGATGGGTCTGCACGATTTGGCCGAGCAGATGTTCTATCTTGCCCAGCAGATAAAACCGGATTGTGCGCTGTGCTATTACAATATCGGCAACAGTCTTTTCGCCCGTGGCGAGTTTAAGAGAGCGATCCGCTGCTGGCTGCGAACGGCCGAGCTCGAGCCGAGCCACCCGCAAATCAATTACCGGATCGCTCAGGCTTATTGGTCGGATGGCAATATCAAACATAGCCGGGACCATTTCCTGGCGGAGCTTCGCAATAACCCGGGTGATATCGACGTCATTTTCGATTTCGGCCTTTTTCTGCTCGAGGCCGGTGATATAGAAGCGGCGAAGGAGAAGTTCAATAGGATTCTTGAGCTGGACCCGGATTTTGCCGCCGCGTTGTTTTATCTCGGAGAAATTGCCTTTAACAGCAGTGATTGCGAGCGGTCGGTCGAGCTTTATAATCAGGCGCTCAAAAAAGACAATGCGCTCCAGGGTCCATGCTTTAGACTGGCCCAGCACGCGTTAATGAAAGACCAAAAGACGGAGGCCAGAGATTATCTGGTTTCCGAGTTGAAGCTGGCTTTGGAGGATGCGGATGCATTGGTTTCGATGGGTTCAATGTTCCTGGCAATAGGCGATCTCGGTAGTGCGATGCACTGCCTGCTTCGGGCCGTCGATATAGATTGTGCTAATGCGGATGCTTATTATTTTCTTGGAGTTGTCAACGCCGTAAAGGGGCATTTCAAGGAGGCGGTGGAGTTTTTCACCCATACGCTTGATATCAGAAACGAACACATTCCTACTTTGCGCGATTCGGCTTCTGTTTATCTGGCAATGGGAAAATTGACCGAAGCGGCAGAGAGGATAAAAAAAGCGCGGCAATTAAACGGCGGCGATCCGCAGTTGAAAAAGCTCGAACAGACCATTACTCTGGCCCGTATAAAGGGGCGAATAATTGATTTTATCGGCCGTTTCAGGTCCGGATTTACCTTCCAGGATTTACTTCACTAATTTTTAACGCATATCTTTATTTGCAAATTCGTGCCAAATACGTTAGTCTATTGCGTCCGGCCGAGTGGCGGAATGGCAGACG
>DQCG01000473.1:0-2128 GCA_003533825.1 Phycisphaerales bacterium | reverse complement strand
GGGGACTTAAAATCCCCTGCCCGTAATGGGCGTGTGGGTTCGACTCCCACCTCGGCTATTGATTTTTGATTTACGATTTTCGATTTATGATTGCGGTTTACGTTGTAGCGACAGCGATAATCATAAATCATAGGTAATAATTGGAGAAAATAATGGCGAATAAAACAACTAAGTTTGTTGATGTAGGAAAACCGAATCTATATCGTGAGACGTTTCCATATACCGAATTTCCAGCGGTGATATTCGACGGCGAAAAAGTCGAGTACGATATACCGGAAAATATCTGGATTACCGATACCACTTTCCGCGATGGTCAGCAGGCCAGGCCGCCCTACAAACCCGAGCAAATCCTGAGGATTTACGACTTATTGCACCAAATCGACGGCGGGACCGGCCTGATTCGCCAGTGCGAGTTCTTTTTGTATTCGGATCGCGACAGAGAAGCGGTCGAGCTTTGCAAAGGGCGGGATTACAAGTATCCCGAGGTAACAGGCTGGATCAGGGCTGTTGCGGCCGATTTTAAGCTGGTCTCGCAGATGGGACTGGCCGAAACCGGCATCCTGGCCTCGGCGAGCGATTATCATATATTCCTGAAATTGCGAAAGACGCGGGCCCAGGCGATGAACGGGTATCTCGATATTGTCAGGGCGGCGTTGGATAGCGGAGTAATTCCACGCTGCCACTTCGAGGACATAACGCGTGCGGATTACGATGGTTTTGTACTGCCCTTTGCCGCTGAGTTGATGAAACTGGCCGAGGAGTATGACAAACCGGTTAAGATTCGTCTTTGTGATACGCTCGGGTTCGGCCTGCCCTGGGCGGGGGTCGCGCTGCCGCGGAGCATTCCCAAGCTCATCAACGGGCTGCGGCAGATCGGCGTGCCCTCCGAGTGGCTCGAATGGCACGGCCATAACGATTTTCACAAAGTTCAGGTAAACGCCGCCACGGCTTGGCTTTACGGTTGCTGCGCCGCCAACTGCGCGATATTCGGCAACGGCGAGCGGACCGGCAATCCGCCGCTCGAAGCGCTGGTTGTCGAGCACGCTCAACTCAAAGGAATGACAAAGGGCATTAACTACGGAGCGATTACGGAACTGGCTCAGTACGCGCGAAAAGAGCTGGATGTCGAGATTCCGGGGAACTATCCGCTGGTTGGAAGGGATTTCAATGTGACGCGGGCCGGTATTCACGCGGACGGCTTATTGAAAAATGAGGAGATATATAACTGTTTCGACACGCAAAAGCTGCTCAACCGCCCAATCGGTGTGGCGATTACCGATAAGACCGGGGCGGCGGGGATCAAGCACTGGGTCGAAGCTCGGTTCGAGATTCAAATACCCAAACACGATCCGCGCATTACCAGGATCAAGGACCAAATCGACGCCGAGTACGCGGCCGACAGAGTATCGAGCATATCGGATGAGGAGATGTATCAGTGGGTACGGGAAGCCTTCGGCGACGATGTGCCGCAGGAAAAATCAAATATTGACAAATAAATATCAAAACGGTTCGACAAAAACATTTGGCTCAGTTCAGTCGAAGGATTGTGGAATCCCCTGGGGATGATTTCCTGATTTTTGCATTTTAATCTTCTTTGAGACTAAATGCGCGATACGAGACATGAAATAAAGGCAGTAATATTCGACCTTGGCGAAACGCTTCTTGACTTCGGTAAAATCAAAGCCACCCGGCTCTTCCGGCAGGGAGCGAGATTATCGTACGATTTTCTCAAAAGCTGTGGCCAGCCGGCCGGCTGCTTCGAGTATTACTGCTGGCGTAACCTGATCGCTCTGCGCTTCCGGCACCTCATCTCCAATATCACCAAAAAAGACATAAATTCATCGGCGTTGTTGCGAGGGATTGGAAAAAAGAAAGGGATAAAGCTCGATGGGCAGCAGTGGCGGCATTTTGCATGGCTCTGGTACGAGCCTCTGAGCAAAATCGCCACAACCGAACCGAAAATAAAAGAGACATTAATCGCACTTAAAGGATTGGGCCTCAAGCTCGGCATTCTCTCCAACACCTTTGTAAACGCCCATTCTCTGGAGAAACATCTGGAGCAACTGGGCCTGCTGGATTTTTTTACTGTCAGGATGTATTCGTACGAATTCGATTTTCGCAAGCCCGA
>DQCG01000298.1 GCA_003533825.1 Phycisphaerales bacterium | reverse complement strand
GGAATTTAGATGCGGTAGCCCTGTACATGAAACCCGCCGTCTTGCATTTTAAACAGAAATCGGTTATTTTGAATATTTTGTATTGTTATTTGAATTCATAGTTGCACACTTATACTTGTTTGAGTGTGTTTTTTATTAAGCGTATTTCGTTCTGACAATGCCGGTTCTTTATGATGTTAGAGCATGAAATTAAAATTCCGGCTTCGACAGCCAACAGCTACCCGATAAGAATCGCCACTGATATTCTTGGCTCGTTGAGGGCCCGGATAGAAGCCGATTTTGCAGGTTATAATAAGTTTGTTGTGACCGATGAAAACCTGGTCTCGGCAGGCCACCTGCAAAAGCTCTTGGGTCAAAGAGATGTTCCCACTTTCATCATAAGCCCTGCCGGCGAAACCTCGAAGAATATAGATACGGCAATCTCTATCATAGAAGCGATGGAAAAAGCATATCTCGGCCGAGATACGCTCGTTGTCGCTCTCGGCGGCGGAACGGTCGGCGACATCGCCGGATTTGCGGCGGCAGTATTCAAAAGAGGCGTGCCCGTCCTCCAGATACCCACGACAACGGTCGCCCAAGCCGATTCGGCAGTCGGAGGAAAAACCGGCGTCGATTCCATCCTCAGCAAGAACGCATTTGGCGCGTTCTGGCATCCTGTTGCGGTTTATATCGATGTCGCGACTCTCACAACACTTGAGGACAGGCAATTCCGGGCCGGACTTGTTGAATCTGTGAAACATGCGATTATCGCCGACAGCGAATATTTTGATTTTCTCGAAGGTAATCTCGACGCCGTTCTTGAGCGAAAACCGGAAATGCTGGAAAAAGTGGCCCACTGGAATTGCAAAATCAAGGGCAATGTTGTCGAAGCCGACCCGGGCGAGCAAAACCTAAGAAGAATCCTCAACTACGGCCACACCATAGGCCATGCCGTCGAAGCCGCCAGCGGTTTCGAATTGCTTCACGGCGAGGCCGTCGCTATAGGTATCATCGCAGCCGGCCTAATTGAAATCGAATTGGGACTCTCGCAACCCGGCAGGCTCGATAGAACCCGGGGAATTCTCGAAAAACTGGGCGTCCCGGTAAGATTGCCACGGGATTTAGCCCAAAAGGACTTGATTGACCTGATCAAGCGCGACAAAAAAGCGGTGAACAAATCGCCGCGATTTGTCTTAATTAGCGAGATGGGACAGGTTTACTGCAAAGATGGCCAATACGCCGTCGAGGTTGCACCCGATCTGGTGGAAAAAATACTGGATAAACTTTAGAGAACATTCGTTTTAGGTCTTTTCCGGAGGCTGCACTTGTCGTCTCAGATCGTCGGTGAGCATATTCCAGAGATGTGGATGCGATTCGACAAGACGTGCGATATCCGCGAGATCCTTGAGCCGCTTGCTCTGCCTTCGCTCAGGCTCGGACCATGCCTTCATCTTACCTTTGAGAGTATCTTCGAGCGAAGCAACTCTCAGGAGAATTCCGTGCACATCCGCCGCGACGGCACGGGAAGGGAAATCCCAGTAGAATTCCTCCGTACTGAGCTGGAGACTGACCGTCGAACACCCCTTGAAGTTGATGGACCATTCGAATCTCTCACTGTGGAATCCCGCGTCCTCAAGCAGTGAAACGGTGCGCTCGACCGCCTCGGCGGCAACCACGAAGTCCACATCCTGAGTAACCATAGGTTGTTCGGCCCAGTGGTTCACCGCCAAACCCCAAATAGCGCACCACGCGACGTCCGCTCTCTCAAGGCAGTCAACCAGTCTCATCACATCATCGGTTCCGCCGGACGTCTGCCAGTCGTAAAATTGCTTCGCCATCATATCTGCACGCTACCAAAACTAAACATGGCTTAAACAATATCCAATCGCTTATATTCTGTCAAGCATCAAGACGTGATTCTTTGGGCAGCCAAGAAAGTCCTATAATTTACTTGACATGCCTTCCTCGATCAGATATATTCATTTTATGTCATTCCTGTGAAAGCAGGAATCCAGTTTAGAGATGGTCTTGAATTCCGGATTACATCGGGGACGGATATTCAACAAGTGCGGAATGGCATTTCTCAAAATACCCTTGGCAGATGATTACATTACCTTTAGGAGGCGAGAATATGAGGTTGTGGCTTTGTATTACTATTTCCGCTGTAGCCTGTCATTATGTCTGTGTCTATAAGAGGTTCTTTACCGTTTGATTAAATCCGGCCGGAGAGCTGCATTCGTTTTCTGTGCCGGCTTTGTCAATTGCCCTGATGGGCGGAAAGGAAGGTTCAAAATGGCTAACAAAGCAAATCTAAGAATCTACTTGGCAATATATATATTTTTGCTTGTAATGGCTGGCTTGGCACAGGCTGCTACAATCACCGTAGGTCCCAAAGTTGCCCACGATTTTGATACCATACAGGCGGGGATAGATGCGGCTGTGGATGGTGATAAGGTACTGGTGGCCCCCGGCGAGTACGTTATCACCGAGCCAATCACATTTCGAGGCAAGGCCATCACGGTGAAGTCCGAAGCCGGGCCGGATGAGACAACAATCCGGATGGGCACGCCGACTGATACTAATCGCGGCAGCGTCATAATCTTCGAGAACAGTGAGACCGACGCATCTATTCTTGAAGGATTCACTATTACCGGGGGCACTGGTTATTGGGTGTCGTCTGTAGGCGCGTACGCAGGCGGAGGTATCTTGTTCGATGCTTCTTCCGGGAACTTAAGGAATTGTGCAATAGTGCAGAACAACGCGAAATACGGCGGCGGAGTGATAGTCTACTCCGGGGCCTCCACGACCCTAACCAACTGTACTATCGCCGAGAACTCGGCGGACGATGCGGGCGGTGGAGTGTTCTGTTACGAAAACTCATCCATGACCATGACCGACTGCATCATTACGGACAACTCAGCCGCCGGAGGTGGCGGTGTACACTGCTGGATTAAATCGTCCGTCACCATGACTAACTGCATCATCAGCGGGAACTCGTCGGAAGGAGGATTGGGCGGCGGGGCGTTCTGCGGCGGGGATGACTCTTCGAAAAAGTCGTCCCTGACCATGACCGACTGCATCATCAGTGGGAACTCGTCAAGAGCAAATGGCGGTGGTGGGGTCGCGTGCTGGTATGGATACCTTACCCTGACCCGCTGCGCAATACTGAAAAACACCGGGGGATACTATTTTGGCGGCGGTGTCTATGCCGGGCACAGCTCTGCAACTTTGAACAATTGCGTTATTGCGCGAAACACGGCGGCACAGGGTGGTGGAGGTGTGTGCTCCTCGTACGCAGACGCCTTCGTCACAATCAGTAACTGCACCATCTGGGGCAACTCGGCGGGAAGCGAGTGCGGTGGAGGCGGAGTACTCTGCCGTAATGCCTCTGCAACGGTCACCAATAGTATTGTTTGGGGAAACACATCTGCTAAAGGGCGCGAGATTTCGGTTCAAGATCCTGCATCAAACTTAACCATTGCCTATAGCAACATAGCTGGTGGACAATCTGGAGTCAGTGTTGAAGGCGGTTGCACCCTCAATTGGGGCGAAGGGAACATCGACATTAACCCGCTGTTTACCGATCCAAACGATGACGACTATCATCTCAAGTCGCAAGCTGGCCGATGGACTTCGGCGAGTTCAGTCGAGCCGGACCCGAGCAGCCAAACCTGGATTATGGATGATGTTACGAGCCCTTGTATTGATGCCGGTGACCCAAATTCAGATTGGAGCGCAGAATTGTGGCCGCACGGTGAACGGATAAATATGGGAGCTTACGGCGGTATATTACAGGCGAGCAGGTCATTATCAGATGCAGGTAACATTGCTGATTTGAACCGAGATGGAATTGTTGATTCTGCAGATATGCGCATTATGGTTGACCACTGGGGAACAGATGAGCCATTGTGCGATATTTCTCCAGCCCCCTTTGGTGATGGCGCCGTTGATGTCCAGGACCTGGTCGTCCTTGCTGAGAATCTGTTTGAGGATTACCGCATGATAGCACATTGGAAGCTAGATGAGACGGAAGGAAGCATTGCTTATGATAGCATCGGCAAGCATCACGGCACACTTTACGGAGAGCCGGTTTGGCAGCCTACTACTGGTCAGGTAAATGGAGCGCTCGAATTCGATGGTGTCGATGATTATGTCAGCACAGACTTTATTTTGGACCCGTCATATGGACTGTTCAGTGTCTTTGCCTGGATTAAAGGCGGTTCACCAGGACAGGTGATTATTTCCCAGTTGGATGGCAATGGTACCGGTGAAGCGTGGCTATGCACCGATACGTCAAATGGAAATCTTATGACTGCTTTAGTGCCACAAAAGATCGGCAGGGATTACCCCCAGCCATTAATATCAGGATCCATCATAACCGATGGCCAGTGGCATTATATCGGCTTTGTTTGGGACGGCTCATACAGAATCCTTTATGTTGATGGCATAGAAGTGGCTAAAGATACAGCGGCTCAAAATCCGCTGAAAAATGCGACCGGAGGCTTATACATCGGTACTAGCAAAACTCTCAGCGCAGGAACCTTCTTCTCCGGCCTGATCGATGACATTCGCATCTACAATCAGGCTTTAAGTGCAGAGCAAATCGCGGCACTGGCAAAGTAGTTAGCTCAATGAGAGGCAAAAACGCTCCAGGTACGAACAAACCATCTCGTTTGCTTAAAAGGCTGTGAGTTTCGATATATTCTACACTCCCGGTCTTTTTTTCTTGCCTTTTAGGTGGGTTTGGGTAGATTTTGTAAATAAAATACTAAATTGTTCGTCCGCGAGGTGCGGATTTGCAATGAACAAGAAATTGGAGATTTGGCTATGATAGGCAAAAAGATAAGACTCGAACGGATAATAGATCGCAATTCACGCAGGACGGTAATTATCCCGATGGACCACGGCGTTACGGTCGGGCCGATTGAAGGTCTAGCCGATATGCGGACGGCGGTCAGTAATGTCGTGGCGGGCGGTGCGAACGCCATACTAATGCACAAAGGTATCGTCCGGGCCGGGCATCGAGGAACGGGCAGAGACGTCGGGCTGATTATCCACCTTTCCGGCGGAACATCGCTGAGTCCCGACCCGAATGCCAAGGAACTGGTCTGCACCGTCGAAGAGGCAATCAAGCTCGGTGCCGATGCAGTTTCCGTCCACATAAATCTCGGCGCCGAGACCGACAATGAAATGCTCCGTCAGTTAGGTTATATCAGCGAGCGATGCTTGGTCTGGCAGATGCCGCTGGTAGCGATGATGTACACGCGCGGGCCGAAGATCAAGGATGAATATAACGTCGATAACGTTAAGCACGCCGCGAGGGTTGCCGCCGAGCTGGGCGCCGATATCGTGAAGGTCGTCTATACCGGAAGCGTAGAGAGTTTCGCCGAAGTTGTCCAGGGCTGTACCGTGCCGGTCGTGATTGCAGGCGGCCCGAAAATGGACAGCGACGAAGATATCTTTAAAATGGTTGAAGATGCCCTTCAGGCCGGTGCC
>DQCG01000082.1:13245-13922 GCA_003533825.1 Phycisphaerales bacterium | reverse complement strand
CCCTCCTGCGTCATGAGATTCGGATACGTCCGGCTGTAGCCGGTCGGGCGGTATTCATCGTGAATATCGACCATCAGATGATGCCGGGCCGCCTTGCGGACAGCCTCATGAAGCCACGCCGTCCATTGCTGCGAGCCGACCTGAACGAAGCCGTACTTTACGCCTTTGATGCCCCACTTTTCGTAGAGCGGCAGAATTTCGTCGAGCTGGCTTTCCAGCGCCCGGCGGTTGACATAGAGAATAATTCTGATGCCGCGCTGTTTCGCATAGTCGATGATATGGTGCAGGTCCAGCGGGCCTTTCGAGCGTTTCGGATCGACAGAGATGGTCCTGGCGTCTGAATCATCGCTGTACTCATGGCCGTACCAGCCGGCGTCGAATTCGACGTATTGCAGGTTGTGCTCGACCGCGAAATCGACACAGGCTTTGCCGCCGGCGGTGGTTAAAGTCACCTCGCGGATAACTTTGCCCGGCTTTATCCAGGAAGGCTCGTCGATCGCGCATGGCTCGTTCAGGTTCAGCAGCAGGTAATTGCGTTCGAGCAGCTCTCCTGGAGTCCGGCCGAGCATAATTACCCGCCACGGCGTCGTCAAAGGGGTCGCGGCGTTAACCTCGCTGTGCAGCGAGCTGAGAAGTGTGAGTGGTTGACTCTTATCCGGCGAAAGACGCATTCTCGC
>DQCG01000082.1:1652-13177 GCA_003533825.1 Phycisphaerales bacterium | reverse complement strand
TTATTCTTGATCCGGCTGAGCGGAACCCTGCTGTACTCGCCCTGGGCGGAATAGGTTGCGTAAGCTGTGTGGTCGTGCGTGAAACGAAACTGCGTTTTCTCCGCCGAGATAACGAAGCTTTTCAATGCATTCTGTTCAGGCAGGGTATAGCAGAATGCCGCCCCTTCATTATAAGCGCGGAACGTCAGGCGAAGCCGGCGATGGGGCGGTTGGCTTTCCCTGAGCTCGGCGACGAGCTGGTTGTAGTGGTCGCGGATTGTCTTTCGCTCGGCGTAAACGGGCGTATAAGTGCTGTCGTGACTTGTCCGGGAGACTTCGACGATTTCAAAGCCGGCGTCAAGCGGAGCAGCGTCCTTGATTGCGAATCCCAGGCGCGAATCGGCAATAACCAGCCGGCCATTATACGTTACGGTGTAAGTCGGACAGGACGATTGCTCTCCAATGTCCTTAAGATCGAATCTTACGGCGACGTTCCCATCGGGTGATTCGAGCACATGCCCGGTCTGTGCGGCACGAACGGTACCGAAGCAGACAAGAATGAAAAAGACGCCGATGATATAGATGCATGGCGATAAGATTTTCGAGTGGCGATAATTAACTTTATTGTGCATAAGAATCTCCGTAGCAAGACAGAAGTTTTTTTGAAATCAGGTCTCTAAAAATAATGCTGCTGTAATGCTGTAAGCGTTAAAGAATAAATGAATAAAAATAGGTCGAAACAAAGAGCCGCTCTTTTCATACGAATAGCCCAGGCATACGCCCAGGATAAATAACGCTGGCCAGTGCCCGGGATCTTCGTGCATGATTGCGAAGAACACCGAGCTTGCCGCTATCGCCGGCCAGGCGCTGTTTCTTATATTGAAAAAGGAGCGTATCGTTGTCTGAACAAATCCTCGAAACAACATCTCTTCCAGCAGCGGGGCAATTATCACGGCAACAAACACAATCATGATGCGAAGCGGCAATTGAGGATATTCCGTGATCATTTCGAGTTGCTGATGCTGCTGCATCTGGTAATCAGAGCCCCAAATGAATTCGGCTATAAACATTGTCATGGTAATGGCGGCCATCATAAGCGGCCAGGTGGCCAGCAGGTTCACAAATCCCATGAAAAAATCCTTGATTATTGTCCTGATATTCAGCCCGAATCCTTTCAATTGCCGGGCGAAATGAACGCGCGCCAGAAATATCATTACCGCTATTGTTACTATCGCCCCGATGCACATAACCAGGTTATCGGCGAATATTTTTTGCCAGCCCTGCAGGCCCGGCGTCAGTTTTTGCACCAGGACTACGGCCATAGCAACCCCGCCGAACCAGAGCAGCAGCGGTACGAGGGGCAGATAGGGGGGCATGCTGTTTCGGCGGGGCGGCGAATCGGCCAAAGCTTTTCTGCCCAGAGATGTATCCAGCAGCCAGCAGGCGAATAATATCAGCCCTGCCAGCCAGATTAAGTCTGTTGCGGTTATGGTCTCAGCGAATTCCATTGACTATTTACTGTTCAATATTTACTATTCTGGAATTGTCCGTTTTGAACCTCTAATTGTCAAAGGAAAACAGAGCATGGATGTATTTCACGTTGAAGGGCCGGTTCGACTTTCCGGCAGCGTTCGTATTAATGGCTCGAAAAACGCCTCACTGCCGATTATGGCCGCGACCATTTTAGCCGCCGGCAAATCGACTCTCAAAGCGGTGCCTCGTCTTTCGGATATTTCCGTTTGCGGCGAATTGCTCGAACGGTTGGGCTGCAGGATTACCCGCGAGCAGGACGGCGAGCTGTGCATAGACTCGACGGTTATTGATAATCCGGTCGGTGAATATGAAATCGTCTGCAGGATGCGGGCGGGTATTTGTATTCTTGGCCCGCTGCTCGCCCGTTGCGGCAGGGCGGAGGTTTCGATGCCCGGCGGCTGCGCCATCGGCGACAGGCCCGTCAACCTTCACCTGAAAGGCCTGGAAGCCCTTGGCGCTAAAATCCACCTCAAGAACGGCTACATAATCGCCGAAGCTCCGAACGGCCTGACGGGCAAAGAGATTTTTATGGGCGGGCCGTTCGGCTCGACCGTGCTCGGCACGGCTAACGTACTGATGGCCGCGACTCTGGCAAAGGGCCGAACCGTGATCGAATCGGCGGCATGCGAGCCGGAAATAACGGACCTGGCCAACTGCCTGAATAAAATGGGTGCGAAGATAACGGGTATCGGCTCGCCCCGGTTGACAATCTAAGGGGTCGAGCAGTTGCAGCCGGTCCGGCATGAGGTCATTCCGGACAGGATCGAGGCCGGGACTTTCATCGTTGCCGCTGCCATAACTTCAAGCGAGCTGCGGCTCGAGAACTGCCGGCTCGGCGATATGATGGCTGTAGTCGATACGCTCAGACACATCGGGGTGACGATAGATGCAGAAGGCGGCGGCTGTGTCGTCGGCCGGAAAGGTCCCATCCAGCCCGCCGACGTTACCACGCAGCCGTATCCCGGATTCCCCACCGATTTACAGGCTCAGTTTATGGCGCTTCTGTCGCTTGCCGAGGGCAATAGTGTCGTGATTGAAAAAGTCTTTCCCGACCGGTTTATGCACGTTGCCGAGCTCAATCGAATGGCGGCGAATTTGCGTAAGGAGGGGCCGGCCGTGATCGTGGCCGGCGTCAAAAAACTGATAGCCGCTCCCGTAATGGCATCGGACCTGCGTGCGTCGGCGGCGCTTGTGCTGGCAGGATTGGCCGCCGAAGGAACCACAACTATTAACAGGGTTTATCATATCGACCGGGGCTACGAAAGAATTGAAGAAAGACTGAATCCCCTCGGTGCGAAAATTATCCGGGAAAAAGCCTGAGCAGGAATCCGGCTCCGGCCGGAACAGGTGCCGTGGTGTTTCATTCGATCATCGTGGGACGCTGCCGCTCACCGACCTTCTTGAAATGGGATAGCGCGCTCTCACGGTCGTCGAAGTCTTCGGTCGTGAATAAGAGTGTCGTCTGGCCGATACGGATTTGGTCTCCTTCTTTCAGTGTGGCCTGCCCGGTTATTTTCCGGTTATTGATAATCACGCCGTGCTTGCTGTTCATATCTTCGGCATAGTGCTCGTTTTTACTCTTATCGTACTTGATTCGCAGGTGCTTGCGAGAGACCATATCGTCCAGTATCTGCATGGGAAGGGCCTCGGCTCTTCCAATCACGTTTGTTCGCCTGCCAAGCGGCAGATATTCGCCTTTATGCTCTCCTGATGTTACGATAATAGAAGCCATTGCAACTCCTTGTGATAAACACTTGCGAAAGTATAATTATCAGCAAAATTTACAGACGCCTTAACGTCTCTATAAACAGTTGGTATATTATGGGTCATTCGCGGCAGAGTCAAATTCTTTTTAAGATTTTCCAATTTTTGCCGTTTCTCGAACGTCTTACCTTAACGGAAGTGTAAAACAGGCTTTTTTTCAATTAGAATTGCTAATGAGCGGCACTGAAAGAAATAATGACAAAACATCTGACGGCAAAAATATCAATCCGACCAGTTCCTTTGGCGGCTCGGCGAAGGAACCGATAGGGCAGATTGGTCCTTACAGGCTGCTTGGGATTCTTGGTGAGGGCGGTTTTTCCATAGTTTACCTGGCCGAGCAGGATAAGCCCGTCAGACGGCGGGTCGCGCTGAAGGTCATCAAGCCCGGCATGGACACCAGGCAGGTGATTGCCCGCCTCGAAGCCGAGCGGCAGGCACTGGCACTGCTGGACCACCCGAATATCGCCCCGGTTTTCGATGCCGGTACAACGGAAGCCGGCCTGCCGTATTTCGTGATGGAAAACGTTAAGGGAATCCCAATCACCGAACATTGTGACCGGCAGAAACTCAGCATCGAGGAGCGGCTTGCTCTGTTTCTGCAGGTCTGCGAAGCAGTCCAGTACGCTCATCAGAAGGGTATCGTCCATCGCGATCTAAAACCGTCGAACATTCTGGTCTCCGTCGGGGGCGAAAAGGCAATTCCCAAGATTATCGATTTCGGGGTCGCAAAAGCCATCACGCAGCCCCTGACCGAGCGGACACTATACACCGAACAGGGCCAGTTTGTCGGAACACCCGAGTACATGAGTCCCGAGCAGGCGGAA
The DNA here is from genome assembly GCA_003533825.1 of Phycisphaerales bacterium. Classification (GTDB taxonomy): domain Bacteria; phylum Planctomycetota; class Phycisphaerae; order Sedimentisphaerales; family Anaerobacaceae; genus JAFGPJ01. The sequence goes on along the minus strand of DQCG01000082.1, from coordinate 9,077 downwards.
ATGGGGGCCCAGGATATTGACACCCGCTCGGACGTTTACTCGCTGGGCGTTCTGCTTTACGAGCTGCTTACCGGCACGCTTCCGTTTGATAGCCGGGCGCTTCGCGAAGGCGGGCTTGACCACATCCGCAAAATCATCCGCGAGCAGGACCCGAGAAAGCCGAGCACCCGCCTGACAAGCCTGGGAGAAGATGCTCCGAAGGTCGCCGAAAGCCGCCGTACCGATGTTCAGAATCTGGCCAGACGTCTGCGCAGGGAGCTCGAATGGATTCCCCTGATGGCGATGCGAAAGGACCGCACACGCCGCTACCGGTCTGCCTCGGAGCTTGCGGACGATATCAGGAATTACCTGAACGGCATTCCGCTGATTGCAGGTCCGGAGTCGGCTACGTATCGTCTTAAGAAGTTCGTTCTCAGAAATCGTGTTCTGGTCGGCGGCATTGCGGCGGTGCTGGTCGTTCTGTTGGCCGGGATCATTGTCTCGACGGTCTTTGCCGTACGGGCCGCCCGCGCTCATGCCGAGGCTCTTGCCGCTCGCGACGAAGCCAAGCGGCAGGCGAAAACTTCGCAGGCGGTCAGCGACTTTCTGCGGAACGACCTTCTTTCGCTGGTGGATCCCTATGTCGCCCAGGGCCGGGAGGTCACGGTTCGTTCGTTCCTTGACGCGGCGTCGGATAAACTCGAAGGCAAGTTCGAAACCGAACCTCTGGTTGAGGCGTCGATCCGCCATACGTTGGGGACCACGTACCGGAATATAGGCGACTTTGGTCCCGCCGAGAAGCATCTCGAACGTGCTTATGAAATTCGGCGCCGGCAGCTCGGCCCCAGACATACTGAGACGCTCAATACGATGGATGCCCTTGCCAGGGTGTACTGGAGGCAGGGCCGGTATGACCGGGCGCTGTCACTTTTCACCGAGACGGTAGCCGGCAGAGAGATTGTGCTCGGAATCGATAATCCTGACACGTTATTCTCAATGAACGGCCTTGCGGTGCTGTACTTCTCTCAGGGCCGGTACAGGGACGCCGAAACGCTTTATGAAAAGATGCTCGAAATCAGCCGGGAGGTATTGGGAGAGGAAGATATATCAACCCTGCTGTTTATGAGCAACCTTGCCACGGTTTACAGGTTCCAGGGCCGTTATAACGAGGCCGAGCCGTTGTATGTCGAAGCGACCGAGCAGGCTCGCAGTCTTTTAGGTGAAGAGCATCCCGACACGCTGTATTCCATGAACGGCCTGGGCATGTTGTACGTGACTCAGTGCCGATATGAACAGGCCGAACCTATTCTGCTGAACGCGCTGGAGATCGAGTGCCTCGTGCTGGGCGCCGAGCATCCGGACACACTGTCATCCATGAACTGCCTGGCGGTGTTATACACGGCCAAGGGCGATTACGACCAGGCCGAAAAGTTCCTGACCGATGCCCTGGATATCGGCCGCCTCACGCTGGGTGAAGTGCACCCTGTGACACTGACCAGCATGAATTGCCTTGCACGGTTGTACTGCCGGATGAATCGCCATGAGCAGTCGCAGCCGCTTTTTCTCGATACGCTGCAGGCCAGGCGGCTGGTGCTGGGCGATGAACACCCCGATACCCTGGAAACTATGCACTGTCTGGCCGTGCTATATACGGCCAGGGGTATGCACAGCCAGGCCGAGGAGCTTCTCGTTAAGGCACTTCAAGGCAGGCGCCGCGTGCTGGGCGCCGAGCATCCCGACACGATAGCCGTAACGGCCGATCTTGTAAAACTCTACGAAGCCTGGGGCAAACCCGAAGAAGCCGAGCAGTGGCGAGCGAAACTGCCCCGCACGAAAGCCGCCGGAGAGAAATGATTCCTTCGAAGAGGGGGCTATGTTTTTCCATTGACGGCCGGCTTTCAATCGTAGATGATGTCAGCGATTGAGGTTCCCTCATTCAAAATTAATGTAATGCCGGAAGTGATTTTTATCGAAAACATTTGAAAGGGATTCAACCATGCGTAGATTCTATTTAATTTTAATGGTCGTTATTTTGTTCTGTTCTCATCAGGCATTTTCGCAGAAGGCCCCGACCGGTAATCCGAGGGATTTCAAGGTCAAGACGTGTCTGCATTCGGTCAGCTACGCCGGCGTTTGGCGGGGACATGCCAGACTTAGCGTCGATGAGTTTTTGGACAAGGCAAAGCAGCTCGGATTCGACGGTGTAATGCTGGTGGCCAAGAGGCCGCATGTCTCGCCGCTGGATTACGATGCGGACGCCCGAAAAGCGCTGCGGCGGAAAATAGAAGGCCTCGGACTCGAGCTGGTCTGCATGGCGGGGTACACCGATTTCACCGCGGGCGTCGATAAGGCCGGAATTCCCAACGTGGAAATTCAGGCGGCATACGTCGGAGAAGTAGCTAAGCTCGCGCGCGACCTGGGAACCGACATGGTACGCGTCTTTACCGGCTACGAACGGCCCGGCGTGCCTTTCGACAAGCAGTATGCGCTGGTGGTCGAAGGTTTGAAGCTTGCCGGACAGAAGGCCGCCGAGCATGGAGTGACTCTGGCCGTGCAGAATCATCACGACATCGCCTCGCATCACGAGATGATGTACTGGCTGCTCAAGGAAGTCAATCTGCCGAACGTCAAGGCCGCTTTTGACGCCTGGACGCCGACGCTGGAAGGCATGAGCCCCCGGCAAATCAGAGCTGCCGTACTGAAGATGAAACCTTTTATCGTTCATACTACCGCCGCCCAGTATGTGCGGCAGCCTCGCTTCCATTATGAGCACGAATTTACGAATTTTATTGAGGATGAGGCCCTGATTCGTGCCGTACCTATAGATCGGGGCATTATTGATTACAAGACTTTTATCAACGCCTTAAAGGAAATCGGCTACCAGGGATACATCGCGTACGAGATGTGCGAAGTTCTCGACGGCGGCGGTGACATCGAAAACCTCGACAAAACCGCCAAAGTGTTCCTCGAGTACGTAAAACAGTTTTAGGCGCGAATTCCATACAGAACCGGATATGATGGAATGTCACATGCGTTGAGCCGAATCAGACTTCAATCAGGTCCCACAGCCGGTTGAGTGATTCGATAGTCTTCTGCAGCGCCGCGTCCGGTTCCATCCGGCGGAGTTCCTGGTTAAATGGCTCGCATTCCACCGGGCCGTCGTAGCCGATTTTCACCATTGCATTGATAAATCCTTTCAGATCGATCACGCCGGTCGTCGCCGGCAAAGCGCGCCGGTTGTCGACCTGCTTGTCGACGTCGATGCCCGCCGGAGCATCGTTGACATGAAGGTGGACGATGTCGTTGTTCGACAGTTCGAGCAATTCATCTACCGTCCCGTGCGAAGTGTACCAGTGCCAGCTATCCATCAGGATCCCCATGTTCCCCGTGCCGATCGCCTCGACCAGCTCCATCATCTCGATCTGGGTGCTGATGAAAGGAAAGCGGCTTCGCGAGCGGGATGTTCTTGGTCCGACGAATTCCAGGCCCAGCCTGATGTCGTTGTCTTTGAGCACCTTCGCCACTTCACGGAAGCGTTTTGTCAGCAGCTCGAAATGTTGCCGGTACGTGAGTTGCCTGCTGCCCGGCATAATCCAGGTCGCCACGCGCGTCACGCCTAGTTGCTTTAGAACACCCGCCTGCCTGGGCAGTTGCGCCAGGTCGTTCTTGAATCGGTCCTGGTCTCTGCGAAACTCCACGGGCAGACCGCCGGCGCCGTATCGAACACCCTTTTCCTTCATCAACCGGAGCCATTCGCGGATTTCCGAGGCGGACTTTTCCTGGAATTCGCCCAAATTGGGTGTGATGCTGTCGAAGCCGTATTTGACTGCGTATTCCAGTGCCTGCCGCTGGTTGGCCCGCACGCCGAGATGACCGGGCGCCAGGTTTTTATAGAATTTGACTTTTCCTTTCGCCTGTGAGGCCTGAGCGAATGGCCCGGCAAAGTGCGCCGCCGCCGCTGCGGCTATCGCCGACCGGCAGAACGTACGTCTCGATATCGCTTTTGGTTGTATGATTTTTGGTTCGGCCATGATCGTGTCTCCAATCCAGTATTTCCCTATGGTTTTTGCTCAACATCCCCGCTGAGCCCAACAGACAACAAACTATCAGCTTTGCCCCGGATATTCAAGCTTTGTGACTTCAATTCGGCTCCCAAAATGTGCGTGTTTAACCAGGTAAGAGCCATCCCCATCCCCGCCTTGGGTGTGCCTTATGCAGATAACGACAATCGGGATGAGGCTGCCACACAATAGAATTGGTGGAAAACGGGTGGCAGCCTCAAAGCCGCAGGCTTTGGGGATGGTCGCGAATGCCGGACTCGGGTTAAACACGTACCCCAAAATTGGCTTTGATTGGCTTTGTTTTTTCGCAACCCAAAACCATCTTTATTCTTCATAATAACCTGTTAATACCGAACTTGCGCTCATTCCCGCCCCTGGCAAATTGGCTTTGTTTTTTCAAATCGTGTCCTTTCAATTGTGCTTTGAGAGTTGTCGTTCCGCACTTGATGCGGAATTTAGGATTATTAAAAAAGTCTGGATTCCTGTTTTCACAGGAATGACAAAAACGTGATTCGCCCCTTTAGAATAGGGTTTGTTTGGCTTTGTTTTTTCGCCGCCTCCGACCATTAATATCCTCATAAACCATTGCCTGTACTGACCTAACGTCATTTTGCCTTCCGTCAAATTGGCTTTGTTTTTTCAAACAGATTATCCGTAAAATCGCCGGATTTTCTATTTTCAATTGTCAATTGACTATTTTAACATCTGTCTTCTTTTTTCCTTTTTACTTCAATCATCTATCATTAATCAATAGTCAGTAGTCAATAGTAATTTAGTTAGGTATTATACTAAATTACACCCAAAAAATCAAGCGAATTCCAAAAAAATCTCCATGAGACGAAGCTTCCTGTGAGTACCGCGAGCGACGAGCCAATGCTTTGTAAAATTCAAGTCAAGAACATTGAGCGGAAAAATATCCTGAAATGTCCCATGGTTTCTTGTTTCCGGTGCCATTAATCTTTATATTGGTATCCACTGTTGCGGGAGATATATGCGTCAATAAAGAAAACATCTCCGGGATTCATTGACGTTGACTTAAGCTTGATTGGCGACAGCCGTGCCGGCACATTATAAATATCCACATTTTATAAAAGGGAGAAGAAATGAGAGCAACAATCATCATATTTATTGCTTTGCTGATCATCGTTGCAAATGGGTGTGGAAAAACAGCATCCGCGCCTGAGACCAGCGCATTAGACACAAGCGAGCGAGGAAAGGCGGAATTTATATTTGCCGACCCTGTCAATCTGGGATCTGTGGTGAACAGTATATATCACGAAGGTTCTCCGGATATCTCAAGCGACGGAACGTCGCTTTACTTCGATTCCCTTCGGCCCGATGGTTTAGGGAATTGGGATATCTGGTTGATCCGGGCAAAAACGCCGCATTACGATTGGGGCAGCCCGGAGGTGGTTCCGCCGCCGGTCAACAGTCGATACGGCGAATCGGGGCCATGCATTTCAGCAGGCGGCCTGTCGCTCTATTTCGCCTCCGACCGTCCCGGCGGGTATGGCGATTTTGACATTTGGGTCGCTACACGAAAAACTACAGAAGATCCGTGGGAAGAACCTGTGAACCTTGGGCCGAATGTCAACAGTTGGGCTTATGACAATCATCCAAGTATCTCCTCGGGCGGATTGTCTCTCTACTTTGATTCACGCAGGCCGAATCCGTCAGGCAGTTTAGGAAATAACGACCTTTACGTATCAACCCGGAGCACCACGGCCGACGACTGGAGCATTCCCACGAACCTCGGGCCAAAAATCAATACAAGCAAGATTCAGTATTCTCCGAACATCCTGAGCGACGGTATGACAATGTTCTTCGACAGCCGTATCACAAACCGGGATATATGGATGACAACGCGGAGAAATCCAAACGACGACTGGGATACAGCGGTGCCTCTTGAGCCGCCCATGAATACTTCTTATATCGACACCGACCCAAGTATATCTGTCGATGGATCTATTATCTACTTCGTTTCAAATCGTCCCGGCGGCAACGGAGGATTTGATCTCTGGCAGGCGCGTATCACGAAAAACAAGAATACAAAATAGCGCCGTTACATATGTCAGACCCGTATTTCGTGAATCGAAGATCGATTTCATATCTCGTATTGCGTAGAGCGGATACCGTATCGGGTGAGCAGATGTCGAATTTATAAATTAAATGAAACACGGGACACGAGACTCTTCAATCGGGATTTTTCTTGACGTTGGGGTGGGTAATTTGGTACAAATGGGGCATCTGAGGCGTGCGCTTTTTCTGCGCCGCCGGACGGCTGGTTGATATGGAAGGAGGTATTGGCAGATATTATACGAATTATCACGGCTAATGTCGATATAGATAGTGAAAGCGATATTATTATCGGCCATTATCAATCTTTGAGGAGAAATATTATGCTTGGAAAAATGACTTATTTTCTCTGTTTTGTCCTGCTTCTCAGTGCAGTTAGCGGCGTTCAGGCAGTACCGTTCAGCTTACTGCCGACATTTGATACGCATGTCAGCAATGACGCGAGTGAGGGACCGGACTCTGACAACAGCGGTCAGTCAGGAATGCACTGCCGTAATCAGGGTGGCAGACGTCGTGTGGGATTCGTTGCTTACGATCTTTCTGAGGCTAAATCCCAGGGTGTTGTTTTCTCAAATGTAAGCTTTAGTAATTACGGCCACGACACCGGCATGATAAACGTGTACGGAATTCTTGAGGAATTCGAGGACCTTGTCGCCCCGGGCATGACCTGGAATACTGCTCCCGGCGTTCAGAATGATCCTGCTCCGGCCCTTGACTCGGATGTTGCCCTTGATCTGGCCGATGTAACCGAGATACTGTTGACATTTAACGCTCCCGCTCGCGGCGGAAGAGCATCAACAGACACGAGCGACGCACTGGCTGAATTTCTCAACAGTGATACAAATGGTTTTGCGGCTTTCATGTTCGCGCCTGAAGGCGGCAGCGGTGCAATCGTCAGAACAGTCGAACTGGGAGAAGCCGGCGGTACGCTCCTTGAAGGTGATATCGGGGGCCTTCCGGAATCGGCACGGAATCCAAACCCCTTTGACGAAGCGGTTGATGTATCCCGCGATACGGTCCTGAGCTGGTCACCCGGAGGCTATGCAGTCAAGAATGATATTTATCTCGGAACGAATTTCGACGATGTTAACGACGCATCAACAACCATAGACCTGGCGGGCGTCTACCAGGGCCGGCAGGATCCGAACCAATATCCAGTATTCGGAACCGTTCGTCTGGAAATAGGAGCGACCTACTACTGGCGAATCGACGGAATCGGTGCGGCACCCGGCAACGAAATATACAGAGGCAAAGTCTGGCAGTTTACGGTCGAGCCTTATGCTTTTGCGATTGACGGCGCCACTATTGG
>DQCG01000082.1:517-1623 GCA_003533825.1 Phycisphaerales bacterium | reverse complement strand
GGCCTGCTGCACGGCAATATCGGCGAGGGCACGATGTGGCTCAGCAGCCCGGCCGGAGAACAGCCGACCTGGATCGAATACGACCTCGGCAAGGTTTACAAGCTGCACGAAATGTGGGTTTGGAACGCGAACGAAGGTCTGGAGACAATGGTCGGTATAGGATTTAAAGAAGTTCTGATAGAATATTCCGCCGACGGAGTCGAGTTTGTGACGCTGGGTACGACGCACGAATTCACCCAGGCCCCCGGCGAGACTAACTATTCACACAATATCACCGTCGATTTTGGCGGCATAGCAGCAAGGTACGTCCGGCTTACAGCCAACAGCAACTGGTTCGACATCCTGGAGCAATACAGTCTGAGCGAGGTGCGGTTCTTCTATGTCCCAGTACATGCAAGAGATCCGAAACCGGCTTCGGGGCAGACGGATATTACTCTTGATGTGATACTCGGCTGGACGGCGGGGCGAGAGGCGGCCGGGCACAATGTTTACCTGGGCACGAGCGAGCAGGCAGTGGTAGACGGAACGGCTTTTGTCGCCGCAGTGACCGATGCCGGATACGGGCCGCTGTCGCTCGATTACGCCGCAACTTATTACTGGCGGGTCGATGAGGTTAACGATATCGAAGATCCCGCCGTGGTGGAAGGTGACATCTGGAGCTTTACGACAAAGGAATTCCTGGTCATAGACGATTTCGAGCTATACGATTCGAACGACAACCAGATATGGCACGCGTGGAAAGACGGTCTCGGTTACGGCTCGCCGGATGTTCCGCCTTACTATCCCGGCAACGGGACCGGGGCGGCGGTGGGCGACGAAACGACCGATTCGTTTACCGAAGAAACTATAGTTCACGAGGGCGGCCAGGCTATGCCGTTTGCCTTCGATAACAACAAGCAGGGCTACGCCAAACATTCGGAGGCGGAGCTGACACTTAGTTATTCGCGCGACTGGACCGAGGGAGGCGTTGCCGAATTATCGCTGTGGTTCAGGGGCAGTCCGGCATCGGTCGGCAGCTTCACCGAGGCTCCCGTCGGTACGTACACGATGACCGCGGCGGGCACAGATATCTGGGACGTCGCTGACGAGTTCCACTACGCATTCAA
>DQCG01000082.1:0-402 GCA_003533825.1 Phycisphaerales bacterium | reverse complement strand
ACGGCGATCACTGCACCGTACCGGATTAAACTGGAGCGTGATTTTGCGGGCAACTTCAGGGGCTACTATTCGAGCGACGGGGTCACGTGGCAGGCGATGTCGTGGAATCCGCGCACTATTGCCATGAACTCGAACGTTTACATCGGCCTGGCAGTGACGTCACACAACGCCGCCGCTACATGCGAGGCGAAGTTCTCCAATGTCGAGATTACCGGTACGACCGGCGCGCAGTGGGCCAGCCGGGACATCGGCATACTCAGCAACGATGCCGAGCCGATTTACGTGGCGATTTCAAACAGCACGGGCCAGCCGGTGGTTATGGTCTACGCTGACCCGGCCGCGACACATATAGAGACCTGGACGGAGTGGATTATCAGCCTGCAGAGCCTTGCGGATCAGGGC
>DQCG01000517.1 GCA_003533825.1 Phycisphaerales bacterium | reverse complement strand
AACTTTCCGACATAGCCCGTCGCGTAGCCGCTTTTCTGAAGAATCGCCCCGACGTTCATATTGTCACCTTCGAGTTCGACGTTGAACGATGGAAATCCCTGCTGATCCGGAGGGTACTCATCCCGGTATCGCTCGCAGTAAGAACGCCCGGCGTATCGGCCCGTTAGAAATGAATAGCGTGACGGTGTGCAGACCGTGCTGCTAACATAGGCCTGGTGGAAAACCATGCCTTCGCAACCCATGCGGTCCAGGCTCGGCGTCAGCGAGTTCCCCCCGTAAGCGCCGATGGAATGTTTGTCCTGGTCATCTGTGATAAAAACGATAATGTTCGGCCGCCTGTCTGTACGCCGCGCCGAGCGCACGATGGCCGGTAGCGCCAACGTCGCGACTGCACACCTCAAAAAGTTACGCCTACTCACATGCTTCTTACTTAAATCGTCCATTGCCCGTCTCCAGCACTAATCAGTTGAGAACATTCGAATATTTTATTCTACCAAATTCATCCCAAAGTTCCTACGGATTTTCCTGTCTTGATGCGTTCATTTCATACCTGATGACAAATCGACAGGATAAAGTTATAATGTAGCCATGTTGATTACGAGCACAAAAGGATACCAAAGGTGAAGGATCAAACATTTGATCAGGCAAGCGTTGATGTACAGGCGACGCCAGTCGAGCCTGTTTCGCCGGAGGCATTCGATTTCGAGGCGTATGCGGATTACGAAGCGTCGCTGCTCGAACGGTGCCGGGCTTTCTGGAAAGCGGAGTCGGGGGTGCTGGTCTGGCGGAGGATGCGTACCGCCGAAGTTTTTACCTGGGGCTGCAGGGACATGAAAGCTTCCCTCGAATCGCAGCTTGGCGGGCTGAAAAAGAGCATGGAGTATAAGGCCGACGTTCCCAACTTTCTCGTACCGTGGTACGGCATCGGCACAGTTGCCGGCGCTTTCGGCGCCGATTACATCTGGAAAGAAAAACAAGCCCCGGCCATACGCCCGAAGTTCGGCTCGGTCAAAGAGGCGCTGGACTACACGCCTGTGCCGGTATCGCAAACCGGCATCGGCAAACATACGCTCGAAATGATCGACTATTTTCTCGACAAGACCGGCGGGCGCGTTCCCATGTCACTGACCGACACCCAGTCGCCCTTAAACATCGCCTGCAACGTCGTTGAGATGAGCAGCTTTTTTATCAAGATGCTGGATGATCCGCAAGCCGTCAAGACGCTGCTGAATCGCCTCGCCGAGCTGCTGGTGGAATTCACGCACGAGCAGATCGGGCGCATCGGCGATGCGCTGGTCCGGCCGGGACATAGATATAGTTCGTGCCGGTGTTTCGAGGGGCTGGGGATGAGCGATGATAACGCGCTGATGATTTCGGGCGAGCAGTACCTTGAATTTGCGGCCGGGGCTGTCGAACTTGCAGGCAAACCTTTCGGCGGTTCGGCGTTTCACAGTTGCGGCAACTGGTCGGATAAGGTAGAGGCGGTAAAGAAAATCGACGGGCTGCGAATGGTCGATGGCGCTTTTTCAGCAGCCACAGACCCGACGCCTAATCCGCCGGAGCCATTTGCCGAGGCGTTCGCGAATACCGGCATCGTAGTCAACGCACGGATTGTGGGCGGGCCCGAAACCGTCGCCCGGAGTGTGCGGAAGCTGTGGAGGCTGGGGATGAAGCTGATCGTGGTAACGTATTGCCAGAAACCAGAAGAGCAGGCCGAGGCGTACGACCGCATATATGAAATCTGTGGGCAGCCCGGTCTGCCGTAAAACTTAGTCTGGAATAATCATGAATTATGTTGTGGTGTCGGTTATGTTAGCTTCTATCTGGTCAGGTTTATCAAAGGATTTACCGCCGGCCGTTCTGGAAGGGGCGTTTAAGTCTTTCCAGACTCCGCTGCCGAAGTCGGTACAGTCATGGGAGAAACGCAGGGCCGTGCTTCGCAGCAAACTTCGACGTCTGCTCGGCGATTTGCCGGAATTGTTCACTCCCAAAGTGACTATTCAGGAAAGACTATCGAAAGATGGTTACGACCTGGAGCGGTTTACGTTCGATAACGGTGTCGGTGACACGGTGTACGGGTACGTGCTGATTCCCGCCGGACACAAAGGGCGGGGGCCGGCGATTCTGTACAATCACTATCACGGCGGCAAGTACAAGCAGGGCAAGGAGGAGGTCATCAGCAAGGCGTTTAAGAAGCTCGATTTTGCTACCGGCGAGGCACTGGCGCGGGAAGGCTATGTTGTTCTGTGCATCGATGCTTACGCCTTCGGCGAGCGGCGGTTTCAGGGTCCGGCGGGAAAAAAGGAAGAAGGCGGCCGGACGGAGGAATCACTGTTTAAGATGTTCCTCTGGCAGGGCCGGACGCTGTGGGGAATGATGGTCCGGGACGACCTGCTGGCGTTGAATTATTTGGTGTCACGGCCGGAGGTCGATCCGAAACGCATCGCGGCAATGGGGATGAGCATGGGCTCGACGCGGACATGGTGGGCGGCGGCGCTCGATGAACGAATCAAAGCGGCGGTTTGTGTGTCGTGCCTGACGCGGTATCAAAACCTCATCGCTCACGGCCAGGTCAGGCAGCACGGCATCTATTACTACGTGCCGAATATGCTGGCTGAACAAATAGATGCCGAGTCGGTCGTAGCTTTGATTGCGCCGCGGCCGCTCCTGACACTGACCGGAGACAAGGACGGCGGCTCACCCGCGGACGGTGTGCGGCTCATCAACGCGTTCCAGGAATATCTTTACAAACTCTACGGGAAAGCCGAGAATTTCCGCGGTGTGCTGTACAAGAACGTCGGGCACGAATACACGCCGGAGATGTGGACAGAAACGTTGAGCTGGCTGAAGAAACATTTGTAGAACGAACAGCCACGAAGCCCGGGCTGAGAATGGCATTGTGAAAGGTAAAAATGATGGGGCGAATCAGTGTGTGGATTTTAGTGTGGGCCGTGTGTATTCTGGCCGCAGGTCCGGCCGTCGCGGCCGAGGTTTTGTACGACATTCGCGATTACGGTGCCAAGCCCGGCGATAAAACACTTTGCACAGCTTCCATTCAAAAGGCCATTGACGCATGCTCGCAGTCCGGCGGCGGGACGGTTTATTTGCCGCCGGGGAACTTTCTGTCCGGCACGATTTACTTCAAAACCGGCGTTACGCTCAGGCTCGCCGCAGGCTGCACGCTGCTGGGCAGTAAGGATCTGAAAGATTATCCGCCAACGGTGCAGGCCTTCCGGTCCTATACGGACAACTATACGGACAAGAGCCTGATATACGGCGAGAACGTCGAGCGCATCGCCATCACGGGTCTCGGAACAATCGACGGACAAGGAGCGGCGTTCGAAGGGCCTTATAAAGTTCGTCCATATATGATTCGGTTCATCGAATGCCGAGACGTCACGGTCAAGGACGTGACTATCAAGGATTCGCCGATGTGGGTGCAGCACTTCCTGGCCTGCGACGACGTTCGCATCACGGGAATCACGGTCAGAAGCCTTGTCAATCATAACAACGACGGCATCGATATCGACTCATGCCGGCGGGTCGTCATTTCAGACTGTAATATCAATTCCGGGGACGACGCCATCGTGCTCAAGAGCACCTCGGCGAGGGTCTGCCGGGACGTGGCTATTAGCAACTGCGTTCTGAGCAGCCGCTGCAACGCGCTGAAAATGGGCACCGAATCGAACGGCGGCTTTCATAATATCGTGATTACAGGCTGCTCGATCTATGACACGCGTTTAGCGGGCGTGGCGCTGGAAATCGTGGACGGCGGCACTATGGATCGCGTGGTCGTCTCGAATATCACGATGAACAAGGTCGGCGCGCCTATCTTTATCCGGCTGGGCAACCGCGCCCGTACGTTCAAGAAAGATATGGAAAAGCCTGCTATCGGCGTCCTGCGGAACGTCACTATCAGCAATATCGAGGCGGCCGGCGCCAATCCGACGGGCTGTGCGATTTCCGGCCTGCGCGAAGCGGCGATAGAAAACCTTACGCTGAGCAATATCAGGTTGTCCTTCGAAGGCGGCGGGACAAAGGCCGACGCCGCGCGGGAAATTCCCGAGAAAGCAGCAGACTACCCTGAGTATTCCATGTTCGGCAAACTTTCGGCGTACGGCCTTTATTGCCGGCATGTAAAGGGCCTGAAGATGCTCAACATACAATTGCAGTTGGAAAAGCCCGACCAGCGTCACGCCGTCGTCTTCGAAGACGTGGAAGATGCGCTGATCGACTGTTTGGATGCGCCGCTTTCACCTGGCACCGGCGAGATGATTCGTCTTACCGATGTTAAAAAGGTTTTTATTCGCGACAAGCAAAACAAAATGTCTGAACATTAATTGAATGACGGAGAACGAATTTATGATTTTGGAGAAATATTCTTTTGGGATCGGCGACCGGTTCTGTCACCAGGGCAAAGCCCAGTTGTCCGCTTTGATGAAGGCGAACGAACAGGGTCTGAATATTACACCTGTCTGGAACAAGTCGCACCGGGAACATACGATAATCGGGACAACGCCGGCGGACACGCGTCAGGAGGCTCTCGATGCGGTTAAGGCCCTGAAGTGGGACGGCCCCTATTTCGTGGATGCCGACCACATCGGGCCGGGCAATGTCGATCAGTTCATCGAATCGAGCGATTTTTTCACGCTCGACGTTGCCGACTTCATCGGCCGGCCGGCCGACAAGAGCGACGTCGATGCCTTTGTTAAAAAATACGGCAGATACATCGGCTCACTCGCAGTCGAAGGTATCGAGCGGAACCTTGACGTCAGCGAGGAACGAATCAGGGCGATCTCCGGCAAGTTCCTGCTGGCGGTTAAGCAGGCGGGTGGAATCTATCGTCATATTACAGAAGCCAAAGGCGCCGGCAGCTTCATTACCGAAGTCTCGATGGACGAAACCGACCAGCCGCAGACGCCGGTCGAGATGCTTTTTATCCTGGCGGCAATCGCCGAAGAAGGAATTCCCGCCCAGACGATCGCGCCTAAATTCACCGGGCGGTTCAACAAGGGCGTGGATTACGTCGGTGACGTCAGCGCTTTTGCTAAGGAATTTGAAGAGGACCTGGCGGTAGTTCACTTTGCTGTTAGTGAATTCGGCCTGCCCGAGAACCTCAAGCTCAGCATTCACTCCGGCAGCGATAAGTTTTCGATATACGGGCCCATCGCCGGTGCTCTGAAGAAATTTGATGCCGGACTGCATATCAAGACGGCGGGCACGACCTGGCTGGAAGAATTGATCGGCCTGGCTATGGCCGGCGGCGACGGCCTGTCAATCGCAAAAGAAGTCTACGCCAAAGCACTGATGCGGTTCGGTGAGCTTTGCGGGCCGTATGCAACCGTTATCGATATCGACACGGCGGAGCTTCCAACCCCAGAACAGGTGGATGACTGGGACGGACAGAGTTTCGCCTCGGCGCTGAGGCACGACCAATCATGCGGGCAGTACAATCCCAACTTCCGTCAGCTTCTGCACGTCGCATACAAGATAGCCGCGGAAATGGGGACTCGCTTCACAAATGCGCTGGACAGGCACGAGGACATCATCGCGCAGAACGTGGCGGAGAACATCTACGAACGTCACGTAAGACCCGTATTTATGGAAGCCCGTTGAGCCAGTTGTCGGCGAGGACTTCGAGGTCGATGAAATCGACGATACCCGATTGATCCAGGTCCGTTCCCTCGCAATAGTAATTCGATGCGTTGCAGTTGTTGAGCAGCCAGTGCGATGCGAAAAAGGCGAAATCTATGAAATCGACGCCGTCGGGACAGCGAAAATCGGTAACGGGAATCTGCCACTTGAGCACCGGATAATTCGTCCCCTCGCAGATATCCCAGATATTCCAGAAGTCCCACCCCGCATCGGTAAACGTGCTCATTTTCTGCATCTCGGCGGTCGTTTTGCCGGTCCCGCCGGGACTGTCCGAGAAGCCGCTCGTTTCAGTGTCCCAGAAGCAGTGTGTTACACCGCCCAGGACCCTGATATACCCGGTGAAGCCGCCGACGTGCTGATTGCCTGAGACAGGGCCCGTCGAGTAGCACTTGTAGGCTCTGCCGCGTTCCACCTGCCCGGCCAGCCCGCCGACGTATGTGCCTCCGGTGACACTGCCGGTGGCAAAGGAATTGCTGATGACGCTTCCTTCATCGGTTGTCATACCAGCGAGTCCGCCGACTTCCAGGTTGCCCTTGACTGTGGCTTTCGAATAACATGCGTTCACCGTCGCATCATCGACGAGCCCGACCAGACCGCCGACGTACGAATTGCCGGTGACGCTGCCGGTGGAATAACAGGAGACAATCCTGCCGGAAGTCGAGCCCACTAATCCGCCGACATAGCGGTCGGCTGAAATAGTAACCCCTTTGACGTAGCAGTTTGTGGCCGAGCCCTGTTCCATATCGCCCATCAGCGCGCCGACCCTGCCTCCGAGGGCGAAGATGTCGGGATTAATCAATCCCAGGTTTTTTATCTGCCCGCTCACGCACCCGAACAAACCCGTGTACCACTGGTGCGTTGTGCTAAGGCTGAAATTCGAAATCGTATGGTCGTTGCCGTCGAAAATGCCGCCGAACGTATTATCCCTGTCGGTCCCGATGATATTGTACGCCGTCTCGTCATACTCGCTCATGTCGATATCGGCCCTGAGCTGGAAATGCTTGTACCAGTCACCGGATCTGGTTCCGATGGTGTTCAACTGCTCGGCGGTTCGAATCAGATATGGGTCGCCTTGCGTTCCTGTGCCGCCGTCATATTGGGCTGTGGCGGCTATGCAAAAAAAGCTGAGAGCGAACAACACAAAGAACGACATCGCCCGCTTACTATTCGGTTTGCAGGACCCGGACGAGCCGAGATTATCACTCAAACTGCACATAATTTGCCCTCCTTCTTCAAAACGAGTGGACAGTTCATGCTACTTGTCAATGTCGAGTATATCATCTGCCGGGGCCGTCGTCAAGCATTTTCTCACGGTTTCAGTCACCCGGCCGGCTACCTACTTGAGCGGTTCGATATAGATGTTGCGATATTCTATGGGAGTTCCTTCGCTCTGGAGGCAGATTTTACCGGAACTTGCCGAGCATTTGGTTGCCACATTCTGCAGGACGCCGTTTACCAGGACAACAACTCAGTCGTCCTTACAGATGATATCGTATGAGTTCCACTGGCCAGGCGGTTTTTCGCTGCTGTCTTTGAGCTTTAATGTTCTGCGCCCTTTGACCCGTGGGCCTCCGCCGGCGTGCTCGGCGGTTTCGAGTCCGCCGATGACCCAGAAATCGCCGGCGTTGCCCGAGTATAACTGGCATTCGAGGCTCTTCGGCCACACTTTGTCCTCGCCGCTCATGTGTACGAGTACGCCGTTGTTGCCGCCTTTTTCAGGCCAGCGCCACTCGACATGTATCAGGTAATCGGCGTATTCTTTCTCGGTTCGCATGTAGCCGGCCGGTTTTCCTTCACAGCGAAGCAAACCATTCCTAACAGACCATGTTTTCGTGACATCATGGCCCGGCTCGCGCGTAAAGAGCTTCCAACCGGTAAAGTCTCTACCGTTCCAGAGCATCGTTTTCTCTTTTGGCACGATTGGCTTGTTCTGCCCTTCCGAGGCGCTTGCTGCCGCAGCAAAAAGTGCTATTGTTACAGTTAGTGACGTGATTGAAAGAATGTAGTGTTTCATTAGTTTCTCCCATTGATTTTATGAAATTTTTCGTTTAACTCATTTCGGCCACTTGAGTATTTGTTTATCCCTGAGCAGTTGTTCGCGGAGCTGCGCGTACTGCACGTTCTGCACAGCCACACCGTCGGCGATGGCCAGCGAAGCCGCTGTCGCGGCGCTTTGGCTGAGCACCATGAACACCGGCTCCATGCGGATCGAACCGTGCGCCACGTGAGAAGCCGACAGGCACACGGGGACAAGCAAGTTTTCACATTCTCCCCGCCGGGGCACAATCGAGCGGTACGAAATACCGTAAGGCCTGGGCGGTACGCGCCAGATCGTGCCGTCGCGGCGAACGTATCCTTGCTCGTTGACATAATACTGTACAACGTGCGAATCCATCCCGAAAGATGCCAGTCCCACCGAATCTTTTACTGCTCGCTTCGCTTCGCAGTCGTCCTGGATCATCACGTAGTCCGACACCATCCGCCGGGCCTCGCGGATGTAAATCATGTATGGCCAGCCACCATTGTCGGTGAATTCATCCCTGGGCAAGCCGTAGGCGCTGACTTTCCTGCGGATATTGGCAGGCACGCGCGGATTGTTCGACAAGGTCCACAGGTGTCCGTGGATATACGTCTCGTGTGCCGCCTCGATTTCGCGCCGCCTCTGATAGCCGGCTTCCGGGTATTCCCAGTTGACACCGGCGTAGTCGCTGCCGATGGCGTGCATGCTATTCCAATCGACCTTGGTGCCGGTGCCCGCCAGTGGCTCGATGAGCGCAGGCACACGATGGTCGCCCGCCTCGAAGTTGCGAAGCAGCAGTTCGTGGTCGATCTCGCGGTATCCCGCGGGTTTCTCGATCGGAATACGCTGTTTCGGGTCGGTTGTCAGGCAGACACGATAGTTGTACGCCTGGATTTTCCTGTCGCCCTGGTCGTTGACCAGGTTATCGATCCTGTAGACGAGAGGCAGCAGGCCGCTGTCGGGATCGTCCGGCGTTATGTACGGATCGACGTCCCTGATGAAGTGATCCTTGTCGCCTTGGGTGTAATGGGCCCGCGGCTTGGTGTCACCGCGCCGGACACCTGCCAGATTTTCGCTGTATTGACTCTCGGCCTCGCGCCCGACGGTATAGGTCACGCCCGCCGCCGCCATCAGGTCACCGACGTATGTCGCGTCAATGAACATCTTTCCTCGATAGGTCTTGCCGTTGAGGGTGGTGATTGAGACGATAAGCTTGCCTTCCATCTTCACGCCGCTCTTGCGGTCGAGTTGTTCATCGAAAGCAACGGTTACCTCCGCGTCAGCAATGAGCTTTTGGAATACCATCCGGCCGACGTGCGGCTCGAAACTACGGACGTAGGTTTTGCCGTAATGTCTGGCGATTTCGTCGTAGAACTCCGAGGCGATGCCGCCAAAGGTCGATCTCCGGCCAAGAAAGTCGGTCGCTCCCAGTCCGCTTCCGCTCATGCCGCCAGGAAAACACGCAGGATTCACGAGTATGACGCTTCGCCCCAGCCTCCTGGCCGCGACGGCTGCCGTCACCGCGCCTGACGAGTCGCCGTAGACTACGACGTCGTATCTGGGCTCAGTGATATCGGCAGCACGAGCCAGCAGACTTCCCGCGAGTTGCAATCCGAACATGATGAAAGCGATGACGATGGTTTGTCTCAACAGGCTTTTCCTTTCTACAAGCTTTCTCGGTATTCTGAAGCCATCGAGGAGCTCCAGGATTTGTGAACTCCAATGAACTCCTCGACACATCTCGAACTCTCAGCCGGGATATCCCACTAAGCTTCATAATCGGTGCTACTGCAGGCCATATTGTCAATAATACCTCAATATGGAGCTCGATTTAGTTTAAATCAGTTGTGTCTTGCCTGGAATCGCCACGGGCCTCATTTCCAAATCGCCGAACTCGTATTTCGGCGGGCTGAGGTCGAGCTTCGAGGCGTTCATCGCCCAGTCCCATTTCAAGGCCCGGCCGGTATATGCGCTCATCCGGCCCATAATCGCCGTGAGGCTGCTTTCAGCGATTCGCCTGCCCTCGTTGAGCCGCTTGCCTTCACGAATGGCGGCGATCTGGTCGGCGTGCTGCTTTATGCACGGATCGACTCTGTCCCATGCATATTCGGCTTTGCCGGGACCTTCAATTACAACCCTGCCGAAGTCCGTATATGCCCGGCCCTTCGTGCCGACCAATCTCTGGTCGTTACGATTCGTGACGCCATCGATCTGGCTGCCCATATACTCTACTCTAACGCCGTTGGGATACTCATACTCAACGGCAAAATGGTCGTAACAGTTGCCGTACTCCGGGCCGGTCCGAACCTGCCTGCCGCCCATGCCGATGCACTGCACCGGATGAGCATTAAAAGCCCAGTTCATGACGTCCAGATTGTGCACGTGCATCTCGACGATGAAGTCGCCGGAAAGCCAGGTGATGAACAGCCACCGTCGGATCTGCCATTCCATATCCGACCATTCCGGCCGGCGCTGCTTCGGTCCCCAGCCAAGCATGCCCCCGCCAAGCCTTACACA
>DQCG01000673.1 GCA_003533825.1 Phycisphaerales bacterium | reverse complement strand
GAACATGTTCCAGCTACTGGGCATTACCGACACGGCGATGCTTCGACCGCAGGTATTCGCTTTCAGCGATGGGCAAGTGCAGGTCGGGCTGATATGTTCGGAAAAGCAGGCGATCGATGCGACGCTACTTAGCCTTTCGAAGGACGATGAGCGAATCTGTCCGGTGGCCGACCGCTACTGGAATGCGCGGGGCGGCAGCCATACGGACGGCGGCGCTTTCATTTTCAATCTTGCGCCGAATCCATCCGGCGGGATGAGGATGGAGTGCACGGATAAATTCGGTGTGCAGGTTCCGATGCCCGGCGGAAACGAGACGTGCGATTTTTCCACCGAGCCGCCGGCATCGGCGCCGGATGCGCAGATTAGTCCGGAGATCGAGCGACTTCTTAAAGCCGGCAGTGCGACGGATTTGTTCGAATACGTGCGTGACAATATCAGCCTCTGGTCGTTCGATGATATCAGGGCGGCGTGCCGGATAATCGCCGGGGCGGCGGCTGAACCGAAGAATATCGCTTTGGCGATTGAGACGCTGACGTTGCTCAACGACAGAAGATACGCAACCGGCTCGAAAAAGACCAGCCATATCGTTCATATTGTTCGCTGTGAGCTGGACAGGTTGTTCAGAAGCCTGCCAACATTGAAATCGGGCCGGAGCGACGATAATTCTTATCGGCTGATTGATTTCCAGACCCGAGATGCACTCAGAGAACCTCGCGAAGGCGAGAAAACTCTCGTAATCGACGCGGCAGAATTCCCAGCCGAGGGAGATCAGTGCGACGCCGGAATTTTAAGAGACGCCTTTATAAAGGGCTGGCGCCGATTTATCACGTTCGGATGCCGGGGTCAGAGATATGTCGGATGCGGACTTGGCCCGGAGACCGATGACGTGACAATCGACGTTTACGGCAGCTCGGGCGATTATCTGGGTTCTGGAATTGACGGCCTTTCCATCACGGTGCATGGAAACGCCCAGGACCAGCTTGGGCAAATTATCAAACACGGCAAGCTCGTTATTCACGGTGACACAGGCCAGACTTTTATGTACGGCGCCAAGGGCGGCGAGGTCTATGTCCTCGGCAATGCCGCTGGACGCCCACTCATCAATTCGGTGGGCAGGCCCAAGGCGGTGATCAACGGGACGTGCCTGGATTTTCTCGCCGAGTCGTTTATGGCCGGTGACCCGCTCGATAAAGGCGGTTTTGTCATTCTTAACGGAGTCAAATTTGACGATAACAGGCAAATCGTTCCGCTGCCGGAACCTTACCCGGGCAGCAATATGTTCTCGCTGGCCTCGGGCGGGGCAATCTACGTGCGCGACCCGGATAATAAATGTGACGAGCAGCAGTTGAACGGCGGCCAGTTTGTGCCGCTAACCGATGCGGACTGGGAATTGATACTGCCTTATCTCCGGGAAAACGAGCGGCTCTTCGGCATATCCGTCGAAGACTTATTAACAGTTGACGGCCGAAGGTGCGAGCCGGCGGAAGTCTATCGCAAAGTCGCGCCTTCGATAAGCGCTGTCTCCGACGCCGTTGCGGATACCGATGATGTCGCTACGGATTTCGAGACCGCCGAGCAGGTCGTGGTATAACGGCAGGAAAAATAAACACGGGACTTTATCGTCCCGGCAAGAGAAAAAAGTATGGCAATAACGATCAAAAAAAGCAGCAAAGAAGTCGAGGGCCTGATTCGCAGGGTCGAGGAAATCTCCGGCGTTGACCTCAACCTGTGCTATCAGTGCAAGAAATGCACGAGCGGCTGCCCGGTTGCGAAGATGACCGAATCGCCGCCGTCAGAGATAATGAGGAGGCTGCTTCTTGGCGCCGGCGACGAGCTTCTGGGCAGTGACATTATCTGGGCCTGCGTCTCGTGCGAGACTTGCTCGGCGAGATGCCCAATGGGAATCGAAGTTGCGGCTGTCATGGATGCTCTGCGCATTCTGGCGCTCGAAAAGAAGGCGGAAAAACAGGAAGGCAACGTGCCGCTGTTTAACCGGGCGTTTCTCTCGACCGTAAGGCTGTTCGGCCGTACTTACGACATCGCAATGATTGCCGCTTATAAACTCGGCACGCTGAAATTGATGAACGATACCGAAAAATTCCCCACGATGCTGAAAAAACGGAAGATCGCCCTGCTGCCGCCGACCGGCGCCGACAGAAAAACGGCCAGGCGAATCTTCAAAAAGACAAAACAGAATAAGGCGGGCAAAGAATGAAATACGCGTATTATCCAGGATGTTCGGCTCACTCGACGGCACGTGACATGCACGAATCCGCTCTGGCAGTGGCCGGCGCGCTCGGCTTAGACCTCATCGAGCCGGCCGGCTGGACCTGCTGTGGAGCTACCGCCGCTCACCAGACCGATCCTGTCCTGGCAGCTTCGCTGCCGACCGCCAGCCTTCTGAAGGTCCGGGACATGGGGCTGGACATGGTTGTCAATTGTGCGGCCTGTTATAACAGAATGAAAGTGGCCAATCACGAGGTATCAACCGATCCGGCCATGCGAAAGAAGGTGAGCGACGCCGTCGGCAGAGATTATGACGGTTCGGTGAAGGTCCGGCATATCGTCGAAGTGCTGCTCGAAGACGTCGGACTCGATGCCATCAAAAACTCAATCAAGCAGTCGCTCAACGGGCTCCAGGTTGCCTGCTATTACGGGTGCCTGCTGGTCCGCCCACATGAGGTGACGAATTTCGACGATCCGGAGAATCCGACATCCCTGGACCGGCTGGTCACCGCGATGGGCGGAGTCAGCCTTGACTGGCCTCATAAAGTCGAGTGCTGCGGCGGCGGGCTCTCGATGTCGAGAACGGACATTGTTGTCAGCCTCACCGATTCGATTGTAGGCATGGCAAAGGCCGCCGGCGCCCGGTGTATCGCGGTTAGCTGTCCCATGTGCCAGATCAACCTGGACATGCGGCAGCAGGATATCGAAAAGCAAACGGGAACGCGTCACGATATACCTGTGCTGTATGTCACCCAGCTTCTCGGCCTGTGCCTCGGCATTTCACCCGACAGGCTCGGACTCAAGAAACTGATGGTTTCTCCTGCAAGTGTTATAGAGAAAATAGAAGTACATGCGAATGGTTAAAAACAACGATAAAAAAATAGGAGCGGTGCTGGTACAGGGCGGCGGTATTGCCGGCGTCCAGGCATCGCTCGATTTGGCCAACTCAGGCTTCAAAGTCTACCTCGTCGAACGCTCGGCCGCCATCGGGGGAATGATGGCACGGCTCGACAAGACATTTCCGACCGGCGATTGCGCAACCTGCATCGTTTCGCCAAAGCTCGTCGAGTGCGCGCGAAATCTGAATATCGAAATACTGACTCTCTCGGAAATGATCGATCTGCAGGGCGAGCCCGGCCGTTTTAAGGCGACAGTGAAAATACATCCGAGATATATCGACGAGAATAAGTGTACCGCCTGCGGCGACTGTACTCAGGCCTGCCCGGTGGATATACTCGATCCTTTCGACCGCAACCTTGGGACACGTAAAGTTGTCGCCAGGCAATATGCCCAGGCGGTTCCGAATGTTTTCAGTATCCTCAAGCAAGGTCACGCGCCCTGTAAAATCACCTGTCCGGCAAACATTAACGTCCAGGGTTATGTCCAGCTTATCAAGAAAAAAGAGTATCTCAAAGCGGTCGAGATGATCAGGCGGCGCAATCCGCTCTCGGCTATTTGTGGGCGCGTCTGCACGCATCCGTGCGAGGATGCCTGCACACGCAAAGATGTTGATGATGCGGTGGCCATCAGGCTGCTCAAACGATTCGCTTCCGACAAGGAGATGGAAATGATCGAGTCCGGTGAGCTAACGCTCCCGGAAGAAAAGACTCCCGCTGCGGATGCGAAGAAGGTTGCGGTAATCGGCGCCGGCCCGGCGGGACTTACCCTTGCCGGCGACCTTGCCGATAGCGGCTTTTCCGTCACGATATACGAAGCGCTTCCCGCCGCGGGCGGAATGCTGCGATGGGGAATCCCTGAGTACCGTCTGCCCAAGAATGTGCTCAACCATGAAATCGAGCTGATCCGCCGCAAGGGCGTGAAGTTTGTTCTAAACTGCCGGGTTGGAAAAGATATTCCCATAGAAAAAATCCGCGCCGAAAACGACGCCTTGTTTATAGGAGTCGGTGTTCATCAAGGCCGCAAACTCGGCGTGGAAGGCGAGGACCTAACGGATGTTCTTCAGGGTATCGACTTTCTCAGACAGGCCGGCTCGGCGGATAATAAACCCACAGTCGGAAAAAAAGTAGTTGTCGTTGGCGGCGGCAATGTGGCCGTCGATGTCGTGCGCACGGCCCTGCGTCTCGGCGCCGAGTACATCGAGATGGTGGCCCTCGAACAGCGTAACGAAATGCCCGCCTATCCCGAGGAAATCGAGGCGACTCTCGTTGAGGGTATAAAAATCCGAAACGGCTGGGGACCACGCAGAATTCTCGGCGATGATGCAGTTACCGGGATTGAACTTAAAAGATGCACGCAGGTCTTCGACGAAGAGGGGCACTTCAATCCGGTCTATGATGAAAACGACCTTACTTCAATTGACGCCGACCAGGTCATCATTGCAATCGGCCAGAAAAATGACGACTCTTTTCTTGAGCATATTGGCGCCGAGACCCAGCGCGGCAGTTTCGTAGCCGATCCTGTCACACTCCAGACGTCGATAGAGGGCGTTTTCGCAGGAGGTGACACGGTCTCCGGTCCCGCATCCATAATCGAGGCGGTAGCAGCAGGTAAACGTGCCGCCGAATCGATCGAGCGTTATCTCAAAGGACAGGACCTCATTACCTCCCGTTTCGAGGACACAATCAAGCCTATTCCGGAAGAGCTTCTGCCTTCGACCAGGGATGTCGAAAAGAAGCCGCGAGCAGCTTCCGGCGAGCTGGCAATACAAAAACGAATCGGCAACTTTGATGAGGTAGAAACAGGCTTCTCTGAAGAAGAAGCTATCGCCGAGGCTGAACGGTGCCTCAATTGTGCGTTGTGCTCGGAGTGCGAAGAGTGCGTTCTGGCCTGCGGTCAGGATGCCATCGACCATACGATGTCCGAACGCAGTGTCGAGCTGGACGTCGGTTCGGTACTGCTTACGCCGGGATTCGATGAATTTGACGCTTCGAGAAAGGGCGAGTTCGGTTTCGGACGATATCCCAACGTAGTGACGAGCGTTCAGTTCGAGCGAATGCTCTCTGCCGCCGGGCCGTTCGAAGGTCATGTTGTTCGTCTTACAGACGGCCGTGAAGCGAAACGAATCGCGTGGATACAATGCGTCGGCTCGCGTGACGCCGCCTGCGGAAACGAATACTGCTCCTCGATATGCTGCATGGCCACGACGAAACAGGCGATAGTTGCCATGGAACATGTCGAAGGGCTCGATGCGACGATTTATTACATGGACATCCGTGCGCACGGCAAAGATTTCGACCAGTATTACGAACGTGCCAAAAGCAATGATAACATTCATTATATAAAGAGCATCCCATCGCGGATTGTCCAGGTGCCCGACACGAGGGACCTTCGCGTGCGTTTCGTCGGCGAGGACGGCCAAATCCGTGAGCGGCAATTCGACCTTGTCGTGCTGTCGGTCGGCATGGAACCTGCCGCTTCGGTCAGGGACATTACATCCCGCTTCGGCATAGAGCTTAACGAGTACGGTTTCTGTGCGACGGATCGTCTGCTGCCGCTGGAGACTTCCCGTCCCGGAGTTTTTGTCGCCGGGGCGTTCCAGGAGCCGAAGGACATTCCCGAGACGGTCACGCAGGCAAGCGGCGCCGCTTCGAAGGCGATGGAACTGCTCGCTCCGGCAAGAAATACGCTGGTTACCAAAAAAGTCTATCCCGACGAGCATGATATAACGGATGAGGAGCCTCGTATCGGCGTCTTCGTATGTCACTGTGGAATCAACATCGCCTCGGTGGTGGACGTCGAACGCGTCACCGAAACGGTCGCGAACGAACCGGACGTTGTCATGGCGACCCATACGATGTTCACATGCTCGGATACCAGCCTGGTCAACGTCAAGGAGATGATCCGCGAACACCGGCTTAACCGGATCGTAGTGGCCTCGTGCACACCCCGAACGCACGAGCCGCTGTTCCGCGAGACGCTGCGCGAAGCCGGCCTCAACCAATATCTGTTCGAGCTGGCAAATATCAGGGACCAGTGCTCATGGGTACACTCGTCCGAGCCGGAAGCGGCCACGGAAAAGGCCATCGAGCTTGTGAAAATGTCTATCGCCCGCGCGCGTCTTCTTGAGCCTCTTGAAGGCACATCTCTGGCGGTCGAGCAAAGTGCCCTTGTGATCGGGGGCGGCCTGAGCGGATTGACCGCTGCGATGTCACTGGCAGAGCAGGGATTCAAAGTGCATCTTGTCGAAAAAACGAGTGCCCTGGGCGGACATCTGGCAGAAATCTATCGCACGCTGGAGCACGATAATATTTCAGATTTTACCGCTGACTTGATTAGAAGGGTTGAAAGTCACTCGAATGTAGATCTTTATATGGAAGCGGAAATTAGCGCTGTCGCAGGTCACATCGGCAAGTTTCAAACGACGCTTTCGGCTAATGGTAGCAAAACAGAAATTACAAGCGGCGTAGTCATCGTTGCCACCGGCGCCGAGCAGACCGAGACCGCGGAATTCCGGTACGGCCAATCCGACGACGTAATGACGCAGATCGAGCTTGCCAAACGCCTGCACGAAAATACATTCGAGGCTAAGGGCCGGAACATCGTAATGATACAATGCGTCGGCTCGCGCAACGACGAGCATCCATATTGCAGCAGGATTTGCTGTTCGGTCGCCGTGAAGAACGCTCTGGCCATTAAAGAGCAATATCCCGACGCCACCGTACTTGTCCTTTACCGAGATGTCAGAACTTACGGCTTCCGGGAAATATATTATCAGAAGGCACGCGAGGCCGGCGTGCTTTTCGTCCGCTACGACCGGGACGATCCACCGGCTGTCTCCGACGAGAACGGTCTTGTTGTCATGGTCAATAGCCCGGACTTCCCCGAGCCGATTGAAATCGAAGCCGACAATGTCATTCTCAGCACCGGCATAGAGGCCCGCCCGGACAACAAGCGTCTTTCGGATATGCTAAAGGTCCCGCTCAACTCCGACGGCTTCTACGTCGAAGTGCACATGAAATTGCGCCCCGTCGATTTCGCCACCGAGGGTATTTTCCTCTGCGGGCTGGCCCATTCACCGAAATTTATAGACGAGAATATTTCGCAGGCGAGAGCGGCCGCCGCACGTGCCGCCACCGTACTTTCGAAGACGCATCTCGACGTTAGTGCCCAGGTCTCGTACGTCGATCAGGACAAGTGCATCTCGTGCATGACCTGTGTCACTGTGTGCCCGTACAACGCGCCGTTCTGCAATCAGGACGGCAAGGCCCAGATCGAGGCGGCCAAGTGCATGGGATGCGGCATTTGCGCCAGCGAATGTCCCGCTCATGCGGCGCAGCTCCACCACTTCGAAGCCGACCAGTTCAGGGTCATGATCGATAAATTGTTCAGGAAAGAAGTATTCAATAATGAACTCAGACATATTCGAACCTAAAATTCTGGCTTTCTGCTGCCATTACTGCGCGTATGCATCGGCGGACCTGGCCGGCTCGATGCGGATCCAGTATCCGCCGAACGTCCGCATCATCTGCACGCCCTGCACGGGCCGGCTGGAAGTTGAGTATTTCATCAAGGCCTTCGAGCAGGGCGCAGACGGCGTGCTCGTGGCCGGCTGCCTCGAAGGGGGCTGCCATTTCATCAAGGGCAACCTCTGCGCCAAACGCCGGGTCAACGCCGCCCGGGAACTGTTGTCCGAAATCGGGCTCGAAGCCGAGCGACTGCGCATGGTTAACGTCTCAGCCGCAGATGCCCGGCCGTTGGCTGATTATATTATCGACATGGTCCAAACCGTTCGCAAGCTGGGCCCAAGCCCGATAGCCGCGGACGCTACATCAATAATGGAGAATTTTTCATGATAGTCGCACATAGAAAAACCATACCCGAACTCATAGAAATATTGACAGGCCACAACAAGGTTCTCGTGCTCGGCTGCGGCACCTGCGTAACAGTGTGCCTGGCGGGCGGCCAGCGCGAGGTCGGTATCATCGCCTCGGCGCTTCGCATGGCATCGAAACTCCGCGGTCATGCGCTCGAAGTCGAGGAACTGACGATCGAGCGCCAGTGCGACAACGTTTTCATTGAGACCGCCGCCGAAGCAATCGAACGAAACGACGCCGTCCTTTCGCTCGGCTGCGGCGCCGGCGTCCAGGCCATCGCCGAGCGTTACAGCCACAAACCCGTTTACGCCGGGCTTGATACGACTTTCATCGGCATTCTTGAAGAACGAGGCATCTGGGCGGAAAAATGCTCGGCGTGCGGTGCCTGCGTGCTGCACAATTACGGCGGTATCTGCCCGATTACGCAGTGTGCCAAGCGGCTGCTGAACGGCCCGTGCGGCGGCTCACGCGAAGACCGCTGCGAGGTCCGCCCCGACCGCCCGTGCGCATGGCAGCTCATATACCAGCGACTAAAAGAAATCGACCAGCTCGACAGGCTCCGGCAAATCCAGCCGCCGAAGAACTGGGAGCCCAGTCTCGACGGCGGCCCCCGCGTAATCGTCCGCGAAGACCACAGAGTCTAAACGATATTTCGCCCCACACAACCTTAGTGGAGTTCCCACGGCGACCAGATGTCACCTGCCGCCCTTCGTCCGAAACATATTGGCGGCCGTCCCAACTCGA
>DQCG01000530.1:2870-8189 GCA_003533825.1 Phycisphaerales bacterium | reverse complement strand
AGTGTGCGATCCCTCGGGATCAATTCATCTTTCTGCAGGCCCATCTCCTCGGCAAGCCAGCGAATGGGTTTCATGGTCTGTTCGGCAGCCTCTGCTATCTGCCAGTGCGTCATTCTTGTCGGGTCGAGTTTCATCTATATAACCTGTTTTTCGTGTCCTAAAAACAAGGTGAGCCGGGATACAGGAAGGCTTGTCGTCCATGCTCACCATTCGGCACCTTCAATGATGCTCATAATGGGCTGTTATTGTACAAAAGCCTTTGAAGTATGCAAGAACAGAACTCTTTTTTGCATTTTTTTCTATTTCTTGCCGTTTTTTTGATATCGGTTGGGATTATGGCTGAATTATTTGTTGTTTGCGAATAATGTGTCATACTTGCTGAGTGCTATCGGTTGTAACTTTTTATCTGTCAGGCGGTCATGATGGCTATCTCAGCCAAATATCTAACCGGTCAAACATGGGATATTTTCTTTGCGATTATGGCTTTTTTTACATCCGGTTTCCGACACAGTGATAGCAGTCAGGTTTGAGGGATTCTTGCGGTTTCCATTTGTTTAGTCTAAACATCTTTTTCAGGTTCTATCAAGCTCTTTCAGGATGGTTTGGACGTATTTTGGGATATTATTTTCCAGCTCGCTTGTCAGCCCTTGGACGTGGGCTATTTCCTTTGGCTCAATACCAAAGATTACGATGTCATCAGGACATTGCCCCAAATGGCGAGACAACTCAAGTGTATTCAGTAAATCACCCTCGTGCAGGGAGTAACGCATCCGTACTTTGTTTGAACGTACCCGCTCGGGCGTGAAGCGTTTCATCGAGCCTGGCGGTTGTCCCATAATCGCACAATCTACAAATATGATTTTCTCTCGCCCCTCGATTGCATGTATTACAGACAGTCCACCCGTCCCCATATCCATTACTTCGACATCAGGATTATCGGCAAGATGCTCCATCAGCTCCGAAGCCAGACGGATCCCGATGCCTTCATCCCGCATTAAAGGATTGCCAAGACAAATAATAAGTACCGGCTTCATAGGAGCTAAACCAGCTTATACGAACTCGACGTTCAGATAATGAGTCGAGCATGAGATACACGGATCGTACGAACGAACCAGCATTTCCAGAAGCAGGCGAATCTCGTCCTGGTCCCGGTCGATAATTTGTGGGGCTAATGCCTCAAAGTCCTTCTGGATGTTCCCATGATTCTGACCGGTCGGGATACAGATGTTCGCCTTTGTACATAAGCCTTTCTCATCGAAAGCGTAGCGGTGGAATAGAATACCTCGCGGCGCTTCGACACATCCAACACCTTCACCTGCCCTGGGCTCGACCTTTACCGGTTCCGGTTTCAATCCATTCGTGAGCAGCTCATCTATTAATTGCAAGCCGTGCTCAGCGACCTGGACACATTCGACAATCTGTGCGACATTGTTAAGATACGGATTGCAGGCACCTTTTTTCAGTCCGAACTTTTTGGCCGTTTCGGCCGCCATGGGCAAAAGCCGCTCGGCATTCAGATTGAAACGGGCAAGCGCACCCACTGCATAAGAATCACGATGCCATTTGCACCAC
Source organism: Phycisphaerales bacterium (assembly GCA_003533825.1). GTDB lineage: Bacteria > Planctomycetota > Phycisphaerae > Sedimentisphaerales > Anaerobacaceae > JAFGPJ01. The sequence continues at coordinate 6,617 of DQCG01000530.1, read as the reverse complement.
TTGGCTGTGGATTGTGGCACGACGTACTCGTTCGCCACACGCTCAAACTCATGGATCGGCACTTTTTCGTCAGTGTCTGTGCTGGCAATATCACCGTGGTAAAACGTGTAGTAATCCGGCCCGGTGAGTGCGATGTATTCTGTGTCGCGGTCGAAGTCCGGCAGCTTGTCAGCCAGGCTTAAGACCACTTCGGCAAGGGTTTTAAGGTCCGGGATGGCGTCTTCAATCATGCTCTTGAGCACGCGGAGTTTTTCCTCCGTCGGAAGAACGGTAAAGCCGCCCGGCTTCAACGTGACCGGGTGTGTCATGCGCCCCCCGATGATCTCCATCCAGGTGTTGCCGAGGCGATGCAGGCGAATAATGGTTTTAACCACTTCTGGATGCGATTTAACAAGAGGAATCACGGATTTCTGGCCTAAAAGGTCAGGGGCCACGAGATATCCAACATGCAGAATGTGGCTTTCTATCTGCTCGCCGTAATGACAAAGAATGCGAAGCTTGTCGGTTTGCTCGGAGGCCTTAATACCCATAGCGTCTTCAATGCCCTTGATTGCGGCCATTGAATGTGTTACCGAACAAATACCGCAGATTCGGCTGACGATGGTCTGGATATCCTCGAAGCTGCGTTCGCGTACCATGGCCTCGAAGAACCGGGGTGCTTCCGGCACCTGCCACTCAACATGTTCTACTTTACCATCACTTGCTCGAAGCCGTATATTTCCATGCCCCTCGACTCGAGTGACGTGATTAACTTTTATATTAACTGTTTTAGCCATCAATACTCCTGTTTATTTCCGAAAAGCAACATCTTGCCGAGAAGGTCATCGAGCGTCTTGCCATATTCGGCCATCACGTCCTTAGCGGCATTTACATTTGGATCATCAACCAATCCGCGGCAGCCGAAACACCACATCCCGTTCGACGGGCACTTCGCGTCGCAACCCGCTCGGATAATCGGGCCCAGACAAATCTCGCCGTACTCGAAGCGGCAGACATTTTCCTTCATCTTGCACTCAACACATACGGGGTAATTGGGAATCTTCGGTTCTTTGCCGATTGCCAGAGATCGCACTATATATGAAAATTCCTTTATATTAATGGGACATCCGTGAACCATATAGTCTGTTTTGACAACCTCGTTTACGGCTTTTGTCGGATATGTATCGAGATGGGGCATATTGGCGTCTTTACCGTAGACATATTTCCTGACGTCCTGCATCTCGAAATTGTTTTTAATTTTATTGATTCCGCCGATTGTCGCACAGGCTCCGAGCGCGATGAGTGTCTTTGCATTCTTGCGAATTGCTTTGAGGTGTTCTTCGTCTTCTACACGTGTGATCGAACCTTCGATAATCGCCACGTCATAATCATCGCTCTGGTCGGACATAGCCTCCCGCCACTCGACCGGTTCGACAATTTCCAGCAAGTCGAGAATTTCCTCTTCCAGGTTGTAAACCTGCAGTTGGCAACCTTCGCAACAGGCAAAATCAAAAAAAGCTACTTTCAATTTGGACATTATAATGCCTCCTTGATATCTGTGATGTCAGAAAAGTTGAATACAGGACCATCCTGGCACACGTAAATGTTGTTAATCTGACAGTGACCACATTTCCCGACACCGCATTTCATACGCCGCTCCAGCGACAGGTATATCTGATCTTCTCTCAGACCTGCCTCCAGCAACACAATAATCACAAACTTATACATGATCGGCGGGCCGCAAGCAACGGCGATGGTATTTTCCTTATCTATCTTCACCAGCGGTAACAGCGTTGTGATAACTCCCTCAGGGCCCGACCAGCTTTCGTCACGATGATCGACCGTTTCAAGAAATGTTACGTTCTTTTCTTCTCGCCATTTATCGAGTTCTTCGATAAAAAGCCGATCGGATGGAGTTTTTGCTCCAAAAAGAATTATTACACGCCCGTAATCGTCGCGGTTGTCCAGCACATACTGGATTGCCGAACGAACGGGAACAATCCCAATGCCACCACAGACAAAGATAATGTCTTTTCCCTTCATTGCTTCGTCGACCGGGAACGATGTCCCGAATGGACCGCGGATAAAGAGTTTGTCCCCGGCGGCTAATTTATGCAATGCCTCCGAGACGTTACCGACATTGCGAATTACCATCTCGAAAGATCCCTTTCGTGTGGGCGAAGAAGAAACTGAAATAGGCGCCTCACCAATACCGGGAATCGAGACCTCAACGAACTGCCCGGGCATATGCCCGAGTTCCTCACCCGAGTCAAGTTGACAGGAGAAGAAGCTTTCTAATTTTGTCATTGATTTTACCTTGCCTACCGTTGCCGGTAATGGAAGGTATATGTCCTTTTCTGAGTCGCATTTACACATCTGCGTTATTTCCCTTCATCCACAAGCTTGTTATAAACTTCGACCGGGTTGGCAATTTTTGCCGTACACGCTGTAATACACCGTCCGCACCCCACGCAGGCCACTTCCCCGATCTTCTCCGGCACGTATTTCCCTTTGCGATAGTAGCGGTGGCGGTACCGGTCGGCACGATTGCGTCTGAAATTATGCCCGCCCGCCACAGCGGCAAATTCTGCGAGGAGGCAGCCGTCCCAGACTCTATAGCGCCGGCCTTTCTGTAAGTTCCACTCTACATCATCGCGTACGTCGAAGCAGTAACATGTCGGACAGACCAGGTTGCACGATCCACAGGAATAGCACCGTTGAGCATTCTCCTCCCAAACGGGATGTTCATAGGAACGATCCAGTACTCTCGGCAGGACTTCGGGGCGGACATGAAGTTTATGCTTCTGGAGTAGTTCGGTATTATCCGCCCAGACTAATTTTCTGAGCTTAAGGCTCATGTCATCGGCATCTTCGGCATCCTTGATGGTTTTGGCGAGTGCCCGACCTTTCTTTGTGCGGATATCGACCAAATAGTAGGAATCGATTTTTGTAATCAGGATATCGAAACCATCGTTCACGGTGGCTGTGCCCATGCATCCGGCAAAGACGTCCTTTGACGCGTTCTGGACATCGCTTGCTACAATTGTAGCTTTCTGCCGACGCTTGAAATAATGAGTATCGTAGTGATTCTCGGCGAATAACTTGTCTGTTTGCGAGATGGCGACCATGTCGTAAGGGTGAACGCCAAATAAAACGAAAGGCTCATCATCGAACACACTCTCGAATCCTTCCTTGCGGTCGAACTTCAGTAACGTCTCCTGCGGGGGCAGGAAGTATTTCTTGGGGGGCAGAATTGTTACATCATGGTCTAAACGCAAGTCCTTGGCGCTGACCAACGGTGCAAATACGAAGCGGTCCTCTTTGGCCTGAACACCATATACTCGTTGATTTTCTATGCACGAATTGACCCATTTGCCAAAAGCGGCCTTGTCCAGTTTCTTAATTTTCATCAATTTTACCTATCCGTTATAAACAACTAAAAATCACTTAAAAGGGGCAAATTCAACACCTACGAGGCCGACAGATATCAAATACTTGCTGTGGAGATTTGATTTGTCAGTATTATTTATATCTGCGAAGCATTTCTCGTAGAATGTCCCGGCGGCTTACAATACCGACGACTTTCCCATTCTCGATGATTGGTACTCGTCGAAGGTGCCTTTTTGAAAAAGTCTGAACCAAATCAGCTAATTGTGTACTGGGGCTGAAGGATACAATATCTGTTACCATTACTTCCTTAACTGCTGTGTCTGCTGCATTCCCGTCAAATGTTAGATTCACCAAGTCAATTTCACTCACGATGCCAAC
>DQCG01000530.1:0-2736 GCA_003533825.1 Phycisphaerales bacterium | reverse complement strand
GCGAATAATTTTATGATCAACGATTATGACATAACATTAAGACAAACTCAAGCATTTTTTATCAGATTCTAAAAATATATATTGAAAACATTCAGGATAGAACTCTGGGAAGATAAAGCGGGAAAATTCAAGAAATTGTTGCGTTGATGGCTACAATCCCCGTTGCAGCGGCCGGTTCTGACAGAAGGTTTGTCTGTCTATCGACCTGGCCCGGCCAAATGCCGGCAAAACCAGACCTATCAGCAGGGCTATTATTGATATAACGACCAGCATCCGGTCTTAAGGATGGCGGTTGATAAAAAATGCCGGTTATGTGTTTTCCGAAGCGATTTCCACGGGTGTTTCCTGGTAAATGCCCGACTTCGGCATGGTAAATAAGAAAGTGCTTCCTTTGCCGGGTTCGGATTCGACCCAGACTACGCCGGCATTCAGCTCGACAATCTTTTTGACAATCGAAAGGCCGATGCCGGTGCTGTCGACTCTGTTCTCCGACGAAAGGGCTTGGAATATCTTGAATATTTTCTTGAAATACTTCTCGTCGATTCCCGGCCCGTTGTCGGCTATGCTGAATTTCCAAAAACCATCCTGTTCAACACAGCCGACTTTAATTTGCCCTTCGAGCTTGTCCATATATTTGACAGCGTTACTCAGCAGGTTCTGGAAGACCTGCATGATTTGTGTTTTTTCGCATATTAATACCGGCAGTTCGTTCTCGATGGTTATTTTGATATTTTCCGGCGGACTTATTCCGGTAATTAATTCCGAAACCAGGGCGTTCAAATCGACCTGCTGCTTATTTGAGCTGTCATGGCCGAGCCTGGAATACTGAAGGATATCGTCGATAAGAGCGCTCATTTGTTTGGCCTTTCCAACGAGCAGCCTGACTTGTTGTTTGCCTTCTTCGTCAAACTTGTCTGCGTAGTCAGTGGATATCCAGTCGGCGAGAGTTCCGATTCCTCGCAACGGTGTTTTTAAGTCGTGAGCGGTTATGTATGCAAATTCCTTCAATTCTTTGTTCGCTCGTCTGAGTTCCCAGACAGCCGATTCCAGGTCCTTGTTCAGCTTTTCCAGTTCTTGCTCAGCCAGCCGGCGCTCGGTGATATCGACAAACGCCTCAAGTAAAGCATCCTCGCCTTCGAGCGTTATGGGCAGGACTGTTTTAAGGATCGGGATCTCCTGTCCCCGGCTGTTGAGAAGCACTCTTTCTGAATTGTCGACCGAATTGCCCAAATCTATGACCGGGCATTTATTAACCTCAGCGGGGCATATCTTCTTGTGGCATATGTTCCCGATTATGTCTTCGGGCGAATTGCAGCCCATCATCTTTAATGCAGTCTTGTTTACTCTTCGTATCATTTTGTCCCTGCCGACGATTATCACGCCGACGGGCATGGTTTCCAGGATAAGCTCTCCTGTTTTCAATGCATCTTCTGCGGCTTTTTGGGACTGTTTGATCTGTTCTTTTGCCTTTCTGCGTTCTTCCTCGACCCTCATGGCGGAGACGAGAATTCCTATTATTTTCATTTCGTCTTTCGATGGTTTGAAATCTGTCGTGAAAACCGCGCATAAGGAACCGAAGCTACCGCCATCGCAAAGGACCGCCTGGCCGACATAGGTTTTCAGGCCATAGGCAAGCACATTCGGGTCGCTCTGCACGTAGGGGCTGTTTTGCAAATCACGGACCGTGCACACCTCATCAGCGCCGCGTCGGATCACATCGTGGCAGAGGTGCCCATCGGGTTTGACTTGAGAGTTATAGTCCGGCGGCGTATGCCACTTCGCCTGCGAGCAGAGCATCCCGTCTTCGAGACGGCTGTACAGGGCGTAAGTGGCTCCAAGAAGCTCTCCAAACAGCGAGGTAATGCGATTTGCGTTTTCCGTGAAGTCACTGCCCAGGCTTAACAGGCAGGTGTTAATTTTCTCCAAACGATCCTCCGCCCGCTTGCGCTCGGTAATATCTCGAAGAGTCACCTGTATCCAGGTCTTCCGGTCTTTTTGTTTAATCAGGCGACCGTTAGCTTCCATGAATAAGCGGCTTTTATCCTTGCGCGTAATAATCAGTTCGAAGGGCTGACGCTCGGATCCGGTGAGGACCAACCCGAACTCCTTAAGAGATATCGGAATGGACTTCTTGTCGAGGATGCCGACCTTGGTAAAATGTTTGCCGATTACCTCTTCTGTGGAGAATCCGCTCATCAGTTCTGCTGCCGGATTGAAAGACAGGAAATTGCCAATCTTGTCCAGTGAAGTAATGGCATCAGGAGATTGTTGAACAAGGTCAGAGTTTTTGCGTTCACTTATCCGCAAAGCCTCTTCAGTCTGCTTGCGTTCCGTGATGTCCCTGCTGATTTCCAGCACTCCGGTTGGTTTTCCTTCTTCGTCTCTTAACGCCACATTTGCGATACAATGGATGTATCTGCTCTTGCCGTTCTTGTCTGTAACATGGGTTTCGTACTGGTGGATTTTGCCGTCCTGAAACGTTTGAAGTGTAGGGCAGGGATAAGGCTCACAGGGTTTATTCTTCTGATGGTATACTTCGTAACATTTCCTGCCGACAATATCGTCACCGAATATTTTCTTGGCCACATCATTTGTCCAGACGATATTCAGGTCATTGTCTATCACGGCAATGTCATCGGCAATAGCACGCAACATAGCGCCGAGTTTTCCTTCGCTGATACGCAGCGCCTCCTCGTCCTGCTTGCGATGTTCGACCATTTGGTTGAAAGTATTGGC
>DQCG01000550.1:3769-4303 GCA_003533825.1 Phycisphaerales bacterium | reverse complement strand
GCTCTGGGTCAAGCTCGGCGGTGCATGGGGCAATCTTATCGCGACCTATGGCCTGAGCCAGACCTTCACCATCTACGGCATCCTATTCGGCGCCCTGGTTTCCATCGGCGGAATCTGGATGGTGTATCCTCCCGAAGGCTGGAAGCCGGCGGGCTGGACTCCACCACCGCCCAAGGCGGGGCAAGTCGCCGAAGGCACGAACTACGTGGCCGGCCAGATGCTGAAAACGCCGCAGTTTTTCATGATCTTTATTACATTCGTTTTCAGTGCCGGGGCGGGCCTGATGACCATCGGGTTGATGAAGCTCTTTCCCAAGGAGGCGCTGCAGGCGGCCGGCTATACACCGGCACAAGCCAGCGCCATCGCGGGTACGGCTATGGCCGTATTCTTCTCCCTGGCAAACGGCTTCGGGCGAATCGCATGGGGAACGATGTCCGACAAGTTAGGGCGGAAACTCTCCGTCATTATCATGTGTGCCACGCAGGGCATCTTCGTGATTGCTTTCAGCAAGATGGCCGGAACGCCGGGCCTGCT
>DQCG01000550.1:0-3646 GCA_003533825.1 Phycisphaerales bacterium | reverse complement strand
TTCGTCTTCTTAGCCTACGGCGTGGGAGGTATTGGCGGCCCGATCCTCGGCGGCCGGCTCGGAGACATGGGCGATTTCCCCAAGGCCTTCCTGATTTGCGGCGTCCTATGTTTAGTCGCCGCGGCCATTACCGCATGCGTCAAACCACCAAAGTCCACGTAAGAAAGTCGTAATATTTCCAAGCAGCATCAAAGGCACCCAACAATCCCGGGTGCCTTTTTTAATTTCCCTGTCGGAAGTCAAAGCCCATGAATTCGAATTATGTTTCTGCAAAAGGGCACGTCATCTCTACCTAAGGCACGCCCAAGGCGGACTGAAGCCATAGGCGAAACGGAGAAATCTGTTCACAATAGATTCCTGCCGCGCAGCCCGCCCTGAGCGTAGTCGAACGGGTCCCAACTCGGAGAATAGCCAGCCTAAAGGACGCAGAAAGATGTGGCGTAAACTTCTAAATGCAAAAACATAAGCCTGACGCCTTCTGTGGCTTCTGTGATCGGATTTTAGAAGCTTACTATTCTATAGTTGGCTGAAGTTTTCGGGTAACCAACATCTTTTCTCATTATGATTAAGCACTTTGCATAGGTCTCACGCTTAGCTGACATAGGAACAGATGAGGGTTTTGACGTGTCTTTTTCAATCAGATCTAGAAATCGCCCGACTTGTTCGATCACCTCATCGGAAGCCCACAGAAAAGCCTCATCATATGTATTTAGGAATTTTATGCGACGGTCATCTTTTGTAATGTCGTGGCTTGCAAGAAAGACTCTCATATTGACCGCTAGTTTTGAGTATACGTCTCTCTTACGGCGCGTAGCCTCCATTTTTTTGGATGCAATTAACTTGTCCTTTTCAAAGAGACGATTAGCCCAGACTTTACCCAACCAATTGGATAAACCGAGAATAATAGCTCCTGCCGCTCCGACAGAGCCAAGTATAGCAGCAGCGATTGATATGATATCTTTCATCAGAAGTTACCTTCGAACATAATATGATATGGTTCTCTCAATAACAGTCAAAAATTGATATTAACCGTAAGACTCGCAAACATCTTATTGAAGTCATACTTTTTCCGCAAACAAACGCTGAGGTTGATTTTGAGCTAATCTGTTAGGCAAAGCAAGAAAAAAGCGGCAAAATTATTTCGTGCCGTGTTCGGCGTTCAGCGTACTGCGTGAAAAAAATAAAACGCATAACTCAGCACGTAGTACCCAGCACGAATCGAATTTATGCAATCTCAATAGATTTGCTGATAATCTCAGACAGAATGCTTGCTTTATCAGGATTTAGATATTCGTCCCAGAAGATGCACTTCGGCTCGATAACAGCGTCAATATCAAAAGCGGCGTGAAAGAGCCTGGCGGTAATCTCAATACGTTTCGAATGATCTGTATCATCAACGACGACGGCTACGTCAATGTCACTATCTTCGGTAGCCAGGCCGTTTGCATAAGAGCCGTACAGCAGCATCTTCTTTATCGGAAATAGCTGCCTGGCGGACTGATAAAATCTCAACACCTTCTCACGGACTATAGTTTGGTCTTGATCCATTCGAAAAGTCCCTTCGTTGAATTCAAGATAGAAACAGCTTTGGCTTCTGTCAAAAGCTTTGATATTTCCTCGATGTCCTCCGTGTACCGAGACTCGATATAGTATGAATTCAATTCTTCAACCGTCCCCATCATCTCATCATTCATTTCGTTCTTAAAGCTCAATTCCTTGATGAGTCTGAGAAGATTGTGGGTGTATGGCGGCGTTGACCTTTGCTTTTTGACATAGCAGGCCTTCAGTATCTTTTCGATAGCCTGTTGACACATAAAAGCAACATAAAGATACCTATTGGCCTTTAACATATCATGTGCCGTTGCCAAATCGTATTCGGCTAATGAAATCCAATTGTCAATGATTTTCTGACTCATTCTTGTTGATAGTAACAATAAAGTTCGCGAACATCTTCGCAACGTCAAACTTTTTCCGCAAACAAACGTTAATGTTAATTTTAAGCGAATCTGTCAGGCAGAGCAAGAAAAAAGCGGCGAAATTCGTATCGTTCTGTGTTCGGCGTTCAGGATACTGCGGGTTAAATAAATTAATACACAGTCCTTGGGACTCCTTATGGAGCACGCAGCACGTAGCACGATGCACGATGCAATATTAACTAAAGCCCGTGGATTGGGAAAACGCTTTTTTTGATTTTCCGTATAACCGTTTCGATTGTGAGCTCTACGGCGTTTCTCTGCTGCTCTGCTACTGCCAGTGCCCTGTCTCTCAGGCCAGCCTGCCATTCGGTGCTTTCGAGAAAAACGCCGCCCATGGCGTGACTGGTATCCTCGTCCCGGTCGGCGCCGCAGAAGATGCTCCAGGCCAGCGCCCAGGCCCGCACCGTGTTCTCGACGTTGTATCCCCCGCCGCCGGTGGCGACAATCGGCTTGTCGAAGCTCATCAGGTGATTGATAATCTCGGCGTAAACGTTATTCGTCAGACGCAGATTTGCTAAGGGATCGCCCGCAAGTGCATCGGCGCCCAATTCGAAAACAATTACATCCGGATTATAAGCTCTCGTCAACGGCAGAACGATAGTCTTAAACGCCTTCATATACACCTGGTCATAAGTTCCCACGGGAAGAGGAACGTTTACGCAGTAGCCATATCCGGCGCCCGTTCCGATTTCATTCTCGAATCCGGTCCCGGGAAAGAGCGTCTTGGGATTCTGGTGAAACGATATGGTCAGCACATCCGAACGGCCATAGAACTCGTTAACAACGCCGTCGCCATGATGAACGTCAACATCAAGATATAGAACCCGCTTTTTCTGCTCCGTCAGCACGGTACAGGCCAGCGCCACGTCATTGATGTAGCAAAAACCGGCCGCAAGCTCGGGCCCCGCATGATGATATCCGCCGGATGGATTGAACGCGATCTCGGCATCGCCCGATAGAATCATCTTGGCCGCAGTCAGCGTGCCTCCCGCAGCTAAAGCCGAATACTCGTACAATCCCTTAAAAACCGGGCAATCCTGGCTGCCGATACCCATTTGAAGCGCCTCGGCATCCAAATGTCCCGCGGCGGCGATCTTCAGCGCGTGCAGATAACGTGCCGTATGAAACTTTTTCAGCACTATTCTCTCAGCCGGCTTCGGCGCTACCTCGCTTATGCGGCTGCCGGAAAGCATCCCCATCGAGTATACAATATCCCGGACTCTTTTGGCCCGGACGGTGTTAAAAGGATGTTCCGGCGGATAACTATATTTCTCAAACTCAGATGAGTATATGAAAACAGCGTTCTTAGTTGTCAAAGCCGCACCTGATTATTTTTGTTCTGTTAAATCGTAAGTGATGTCGTAAGCATAGCCGTCGAATTTCTGGTTGATTTTGTAGCCGGAGTTGTGAAAAATGGAAAGCATTGCATCGTTCGTCGGCAATACCTTTGCCCAAAACCGCTTTACGCCCCGCTGTCTGGCGATTTGGGCGATGTATTCCAGCAATAAGGTACCTATACCCTTTCGCTGCCATTCATCCTGCACCAAAAAGGCTACTTCAGCGCCATTAGTTTTCGGATCGAGGAAATACTGGGCGATGGCGACGATTTCCTCGCCCGAAACACCGGGTACAACAGCCACAATGGCGATATCCTGCCGATAGTCGATATT
>DQCG01000003.1 GCA_003533825.1 Phycisphaerales bacterium | reverse complement strand
TCTACACTTGTTCTGAGCCTAGTTCCATATCAAGTGATGGGCTTACACTTTACTTCTTTTCCTCACGAGGTGGAGGTTATGGTAGTGTGGATATGTACGTGACGACGCGTTCAAATAGAAATGAACAATGGGGCTTAGTTGAGAATTTAGGCCCGACAATCAACAGCTACAGGGGCGACGGCGTCCCCTATATATCGTCAAACGATTTAGAATTGTACTTCAACTCATGGCGTGACGGTGGATATGGTGGTGGGGATCTTTATGTGTCAAAACGAGCTACCGCGAATGATCCCTGGGGGGAGCCGGAGAATCTCGGCCCTCTGGTGAACAGCGAGTATCATGATGTGAATCCCTGCATTTCGTCGGATGGATGTATCCTCTTCTTTTCCGGCAGTCAATCTGGAGACACGCATCGTCCTGGTGGGTATGGCGGCGCGGATATATGGATGACAAGGCGAGCCAGTCACTCGGCCCCATGGGAAGCGGCAGTGAATCTTGGTCCCCCGGTGAATGGTCCTGCACATGAAATCGCACCGCGTATCTCGCCGGATGGTTCCAAAGTGTATTTCACCACGTTATCCGCCGGCGCATGGGAAAACTGGCAGGTGCAAATCATCCCGATCTGCGACTTCAACGGCAACGGCCAAGTCAATGGCAAAGACGTGCTATGCATGGCAAGTTGCTGGAGCACAGACGACCCGCTGTGCGACATTGGCCCTTTTGCCTGGGGTGATGGAACAGTTGATCTACAGGATTTGATTGTACTGTCCGAGTACCTTGGCAAAGAATTTATCGATCCGACGCTAATCGCTCACTGGGCATTGGACGAAGCAGAAGGCGATGCAGCCAATGATAGTGTCAGCGGCGAGGATTCCTTCGTACTCGGAGAGCCTGTTTGGCAACCAGATGGTGGTATGGTTGGCGGAGCACTTGAATTGGATGGGATAGACGATTGTATTATAACAAGCACCGGGCCAAATCCTGTAGAGGGATCGTTCAGCATTGTCGCCTGGATTAAGTGTAGTACACGCAGTCAAGTGATCGTTTCGCAACCAAATGGATCCGATTGGCTTGCAGTAGATGTCGAAGGTAAGTTGATGACCGAACTTAATGTAACATCTGGTCAAAGTGCGGCACCATTGTTGTCACAAGCACTCATTACCGATGATCAATGGCACCATATCGGTCTTGTGTGGGATGGTTCGCGACGAATGCTTGGTATTGACAGTGTCATTGTGGCCGAAGACACACAGGATGGAGAGGGAGTTTACAGCAGTGGACTATATATCGGCGTTGGAAAGGATTACGCCGCCGACACCTACTTCTCCGGCCTGATTGACGACGTCCGGATATACAACCGAGTCGTGAGTCCATAGAAAGATGTGGCCCATATTGTCAAACAAGGGCTGGCAGATTGCGGTAATGTCAGCCCTTATTTTTTATTGCGACTTGTATACTGGTTAATTGGATTTCGCTATACGGCGGCGGTTTTGATATTGAAATAGCCGATGTGTATTCTTCCGCCTTTACAGACAATAATGGTTCATACAGGGGCATAAGTTAAGCCATTATATAATATAGGCTTATGAATATCCCCGGTGCGACTCGAACGCACAACCTCTGGCTCCGGAGGCCAACGCTCTATCCAATTGAGCTACGGGGACGAAAATCAATTCCATTTTAATACGCTAAAAAGGCCGGCAAGTCAAGAATATAACCGGCAGCGGCAGTAATTTGTGCCTTGTTGGGATTTTCCCGCCGTGATATTACAGGCAATTTGAGGAGATAGTCCGTTATCCGGCATTTTTATGTGGATATTTTGCCCACTTATGCTATAATAGTATATGTTGATGGCAAAGATGAAAAGAATGAGTTCGTACAACTCGAATCGGGGTTGGTTTGTTGTATTGCTCGCCGTCGTGTTCCTGGCTTCTGTTGCTCAGGCGGATCGGCCCGGCTGGGAGTCTCAGGATGTTGACTTGCGTATCTCCGGCGGCGCTCGGATTAAATCCGTCAAATACCCCCCGGGCACGAGGCTGCCGTTGCTGACCAGGCGGGATGGCTATTCAGGCCACTTGCCTGAGACAACCATTCTCCATCCTGATGTGGATTCGGGATTTTCCATGTTCACTCAGATGCCGGCGGGAGCAGCAATTGCGTATGTGATTGATTCGTCGCCGTTGAATGGATTTGTGCCCTGGATTGCGGTGGCCGTGACGGACGAGGGGGCGGGCGAATTAGAACTTGATGCCGTTTCGCAATCTTCTGTGGTGGGCAGGCGCTTGGTAGAAGAGCCGGAGACGGCCTACGGAATTGGCATATTCGACACCGGAGCAAGCACGCATATCATATCATCTGACGACGCCTTGCGTACCGGTTTACTCGACTACAAACCCAGCCTGATTACAGATAATCCCATCGAGGTGTTAGGGGTTACCGGCACGGCTACTATGTGGGTAAGTCAGCCCTTAGGGTTGTTCATCGGTGGTCTCAATGCCATCGACCCAAACGGTCTAAAACTGGATGAGACAGTGATGATAGGCCAGACCAACGTTTCAGTCGGAGTTGGTGATCCCATAGAATCGCCTAACGTTCCGACCGTAGTTGGCTCGCCCATGTCCGTATTTTTCACTGCTGTACTCCGTAATGACAAGCAAATCACAATTGTCCGGGATGGAGAGGAGTTCACCGGGCCGGAAATAACCTTGTTCCAGGCAGATGACCCTGAGATTCCGGACTATTCGGGCCGCATTCCCCTTGAGTTACGTCCATCAGGTTCGGTGGCCGTTCAATATTTCCCCGATATTCTCGATCCTTTCGGCTCCGACTTTGGTTCGCCGATGAGCCCGTCAGCCATGACATCATTCCTGCCGAGCCAGAGCCTGTTCTTCGCTTCAAGCGTTGACCTCGCTTTCGGGAGTAAAAGCGCCATCGATAAGGATGGTTTCATGGTGGATACGGGTGCCCAGGTCACCGTAATAAGTGAAACGATCGCCGCTCGGCTCGGGCTCCGTTCGGATGATGCTGCTTTTGAAGTAGAAATCGTCGGAGTCACGGGCGATAGTATCATGGCCCCTGTTTTCGTGATTGATAGTCTCGACATAACGGCTGCCCCCGATTGGCTGAGTTTTACGAACATTCCCGTTGTGATGCTCGATGTCGATTCTCCCGAGGGAGGTGTGATGGACGGCATTATCGGTATGAATTTGTTCAATACGTTTAACCTGGTGCTTCGGGGTGGTGGTTTGCCTGATTACGGCGGGCATAGACTCGATTTCGAGCCGATTGCCCCCAAGCCAATCGGCGACATTGCTCCCGGCATCGGCGATGGAATCGTTGATCTCCGCGATATCAACGCCCTGGCGGATTTATGGCTGATTACTCCGGCATCACTGCTTTGGAATCCGAGTGCTGACATCGCACCGCAGGGCGCTCCCGACGGCATTATAAATTTCCTTGATTTTGCCTTAATCGCAGAACATTGGCTCGCGACGACGGAGCGTTAATCGCACCGGATCGGCCATGACGCTACTGTTTCCACTCGATATGTCAAATCGTTAATTTCTTACTCAGGCAGGCAACTGTTTGACATCGTTCTGCTTTACGAATATTATCCACAGACTGCTAAGTTATCTATTGTTCTGCAGGACGACTAAATGAGATTGATTCTGGATTTGCTTTACTTGTTAGCCGGGGCGGCCTATAGCCCTGTGATCGTATATCGGGCCATCAGGCACGGACGCTACCGGGCCGGCTGGGCACAGCGTTTCGGCAAGGTCGACCGGAGAAGCCCTGGGAAAAAGTGTATCTGGCTCCATGCCGTCAGTGTCGGTGAGGTTAATGCGGCCAAAACCATCATCGAAGAGCTTGAGGACAGGTTCGCCGATTTCGAAATTGTCATCAGCACGACCACCGATACAGGATTTGCTCGTGCAAAAAGAGTTTTCGGCGAGAAACACTATGTGTTTTATTTCCCCTTTGATTTTTCCTGGGCGATGCATCGTGCCTTCGAAAATATTCAACCTGCAATCTGTTTACTGATGGAACTGGAGGTCTGGCCCAATTTTGTCAGCACAGCCAGGCGGCTCAACATTCCTGTCGTAGTGGTTAACGGCAGAATTAGTGACAAGAGCTTTCCCAAGTATAAAAGGGTAAAACTGCTTGTAAGACACATCTTCCGAAAAGTTAATCTGGTTCTTGCCCAAACCGGCGAATACGCTCAACGCTTCAGAGAAATTGGTGCTGCCGCTGAAAATGTCATCGTGACCGGTTCATTAAAATACGACACGGCTCAAATTACCGATAAAGTGGCAGGCACGGATATTCTTGCCGCACAACTTAATATCAGCGATGAGAGAATATGGGTTGCCGGCGGGACCGGGCCCGGCGAAGAAAAGATTATCCTCGATGTATTTAAGCACCTAAACAAGATTGACCAATTGGAAGACCTGCGACTTGTCATCGTTCCGAGAAAGCCCGAGAGATTCGATGAAGTGGCCCGGATGATCTCGGATGCGAGTTTCGATTTTCTCCGCTACAGCTCGATTAAGAATACCGATACGAAGTATCCGGAAAAGCCGCCCGTAATTCTTGGCGATACGATGGGCGACCTGCGGAAATTTTATTGCCTGGCAAGCATAATCTTCGTGGGCCGATCTCTCGTTCCCATGGGCGGCTCGGACATGATGGAGGCGGCCGCTCTCGGCAAGTGCACGATCTTCGGACCGCATGCTTTCAATTTCAGACAAACGGTGGATGTGCTTCTGGCAGACAATGGCGCCATCATGGTTAATGACGGCGACAAACTGCTCCAGACCATACAGAGATGCCTGCTCGAGCCGGAATTCGCCGGGAGAATTGCTAAGAACGGTCAGGAAGTAATTAAAAAGAACCAGGGGGCGACCGCCAGGAGCATCGAGCAAATCGAAAAAATCCTGCACGGGGCAAAGTAAGCGATTTCAATCGATCCTGTCCGTTAGCATTTTCAGGTGGTTTTTCTTATCTGGTTGGCCATAGCCTCGATATGTGTCGGGCTTGTTCCACAGCAGCCGCCGATGATACCCACGCCTGCTGAATGTATTTTCTTCGCCGCTGCGGCAAAATCCTCCGGTGATACTTTATAGACGGCTTTATCTTCGACCAGTTCAGGCTTGCCGGCATTCGGCTCGGCGGAGACTGTTAGATCATCGGATACGGCTTTCACTGCCGTAACGAATTCTTCCGCCAATTTCACATAGTCGTCAAGTGACAGTGTGCCGCAGTTGAATCCTGCCGCATCAACCTGGAGCGGGACCAGTTTTGAAACTGCGGCTTCGACGCCGACGCCCATCATCGTCTTAAAGCTGTCGCCGGCTTTGTCAAAAGACATCGATACGAGCACCGGCAGGTCGCCTGCGACTGATTTTGCCGCTTCGATAGCGATGACCGCTTCATCGAGGGCCGTCATTGTCTCGATGATAAGGCCATCGGCGCCGCCCGCCAGAAGGGCCTCGGCTTGTGCGGCAAAGGCATCCTTCAACTCATCGGCTTTAAGCGTTCCGAGTGGCTCCAGGAAATCCCCGCTCGGGCCAATGTCGCCCAGGACGTACTTTTGTTCTCCCGCAGCCAGCCGGGCGATTTTAGCGCCCGCCTTGTTTATACGGGCAGCTTGCTCAGCCAATCCATGCCTGGCCAGAGCATATTTATTAGCGCCGAAAGTATTGGTAATAATTGCGTCGCTGCCCGCAAGCAGATAGGCGCTATGTATGGCGGAAATAATATCCGGCGACTCGATGTTCAAATATTCATTGCACGTGCCGACTTTGATACCGCGGGCAATCAACTCGGTTCCCATTGCCCCATCCAGCAGGAGTGTTCCCTGCTTGATTCTTTCTTTCAGATTTGTCCCGGGCATAAACAAACTCCTTTTGTATTAGCTACTGATCTTCTTCGTACCATTTTCCGTTAACTACCCTGTACTTGTGCTTGAAACCGCGCGGCTTGGGAAGTGCGAAAAGAACTTTCCGCCGAAGATCGGTAATTGTTGCCGGCTTTATAGATTTAAGATTAAGAGTAATGCTGAGCGGTGCTTCCGCAGTTTCCTGCGCGTATGTTTTGATCTTGATCAGAGAAGGAATAGAAAATCCGTCGGATACCTCTTTGTACTTGTCCAGTTCCGCATCGGCAACAGCCTGACCGTCCCGATCGAAGAATTCGATTTTCCTCGCTCGATAATCACAACTGTAGATATATATTTTTTTGATAACAACACCATCCTGTCGTTTTGCAATTATGTCATAAGGGCCTTCATTCGACAAAGACCAGTCATGCTGCGCATCCACTTCCTCAATTCCGAGAGACTCAAGCAGGGTTCTGGGATTGATTATAAGTCCTTCGGACAAGTCCTGCTCGGCCCAATTACCCCACCAGTGCTTGCTGATTTCTTTTGGTCTTATCGACAGCCAGAACTGTTGTTCATTCGAGCCGAGTAATATCGCTTTTGGTACAAGAGCCTTGTCACCCTGAAGGTAAATTTCAACGGGCGGGTTTACCCAGAGTCTCACGTCGAAGTTTTCCCGCTGCGGCTTCTTCTTTCCTTCGACATAATAGTCGAAACGGCACTGTCCGTAAGCTCGCATCGGTATTACATTTTGTGAGTTTGACTGCAAAGCGGCCAATGCTTCAGCTACGGAGGATTTGCCCGGACATATCTCCAGGGGCTGGCGGACCTGGGGTGTGCAGCCGGCAAGAACCACTATTGCTGCGGCAATGTACGGGATTAGTTTTCCTAACATTAACAAAAGCTCCTAATCTGATTCTTAGCCCCGGTCACTGCTGCCGGGGCTGGAATTCATTTTCAAAGTACGCAGTACGAGCTTATATATCCGCCTGGAGAATCTCACCTATTTGCGACGATAATTGCTCGACCTGCTCTTCATCGAGGTGCGGATTTACGACCTCGACGATTTGCTTGACACCTACTATTCTCAAACGCCAGATTTCTCTGTCGTTTTCGATTCTGGTTTCATCGTATTTCAGAATCCTTTTACGCATCAGGATTAATGCCAGGACAAAGCGGAAATTGATTTTTTCCTGCTCGGTCTCTTTTTCCAGCCGTTCAAAAAAGGCCATCAGCATCTGGTCGTCGACAAACAACTGCTTTTTTTGGCCGGGTTCCGGCAGTTTGCTTTTCCAGTAACAAAACACTTCCGGTTTCCGGCTCTCCCAGTAGTCGGCGCAGAAATCCCGCCGTTGCAGTCCCTCCTCTGTCTCGACCAGAGCACCGAAGTATTCCTGCCCGTATTCAATCTTTTTGCCTGTGCCGTGACATTGGCCAAGAGGTTTGTTAATTTCCCATTCGCTCATAGCTGTATTGCCCCATAATACTCTATAGATAGAGTCGCTTTTTAAGAGTTGCCTAAGCTTGTTTTTTGTTTATCTGCATATTTAGAATCGCAGGTTCCACGATTATACTTCCCTGGCTCAGTCAAACTTCAGCCATCCGCTTATGTTTTGCGCTGTCTTAGGGCCTATGCCTTTGATTTTCTGTAAATCATCGCAATTGTTAAAGGCCGGGCTTTCACCTTCTTTTACATGAATGCTCTCGCGGTATGCCACGATTGCACCGGCTCGTCCGGGACCCAGGCCGGGTAATCTTACTAAACTTTCTACGGGTGCATAGTTTGGATTTATTCGGTCCTCCAACTCGATTTCACACCGATCAAAAGTTGATTCACCTCGCCCATGATTCGTAACAAAGCCGCAGGAAAAACAAACCGCTACGCATACGCCAATAACAAAAGCGAACGATTGAATCCTGTTTTGCCTGGTTTGTTTCATATCATTTATCTTATAAAGCTGCCTGTTCGAGCCGCAAGTCGCGAGGTCCGGGACATGATCTGTTTATCGGCTGAAAATGCTGTCGTGCAGTTTCTTCAAGGTTCGAAACGATTCTTTGGGTTCGAGCTCATCGGTCAACAGGCCGCTGTGGGAGATGGTGCTGTCCGCCGTGTCGATAAGGTTCGAATAGGTCACTGAGTTAACGAATTGTTTGCTCAGCGCAATCTTATAGAACTGTTCGATCCATTGACCCTGTCGCGATTCGTTCCATTGTTCGTGCCAGATGCCGGCAACTTCCCCATCTTGTAATTTGTCACCATTCTTGCTTGGGACCTCCACATTTGTCATGTACAGGGGTTTGGCGATGGGCCCGAAGTAATCCAGGATCGCCGATATTTGCATCATATCTCTAACGTGCATACCGGACACATTTTTACCGAATCGTACTTGCAGTCCGAAGGCGTCAAAATTGATACCGCTTTGCACAACCATATCCATGTAGACCAATGGCGGGATGCTGTTAGGCGTCGCCGTATAGTATTCGCCCCACGGATTGCTGACTTCTATAATCTTCAAGGCCCTGTCACTTGCCTGCTTCACGGCCATATTTGCCGCACGGGTCATTTCTAAAATCTGCTCGAATCCGAATCCGAAGTGATTTAAGGCATTCAAACCGCTTATAGCACACCACGCTCGAACGGCACCGGAGTAACGAGCAACCACCTCCGAAACGAACTTATACGCCATTTCCCGAATCTTTTCGAAACCTGCTCCACTATTGACAAGCCACTTGGGCAGATACTCTTGAGAGAAACAAAGCAATGGTCCTGCACTGAGCGTAAATTTCTTTTTACAGAGCATCTCAATACAGGCGTCAATCTTTGAAAAATCGAATTTGCCTTTACGAGGTTCTATCTGTGCCCAGTTTATAGGAATAGTTACGGAGCCGAACAATTCCAGCAGCCTCTCAACATACACCGGATTATCAATTTCCATAGGATCAATTCTGCATCCGAAGCAGCCCCGGCCAAGGCCGTGGCTTGTTGTCCTTGCATTGAAAAGTGACTCAGCTTGTTTTATTGCCAGCTTTTCGGAGGTAACGATAGCTTTCTTAAGCGATTCGTCAGCCAGTTTCGATGCCTTTGACGGCACAGAGATATTTTGAATCGCCCGAATAAACAAATTCTGTGCCTCTTTCAACAAATCCGCCAGCACTTCTATGTTATTGAGAAACAGCCAGTCCTCCCGCTTGTTGACGATTTGCATGAGCTTTGCACGGGCTATCTCAACATTCAAATTATAAGGTCGCTCTCTCTCGGGCAGGCATGTTGTTGGTAAGAGAACCTTACCAAAACCTTCGATAGGCCATAGCAGGGCCAGCCCGGCTGTTTCCAGATTAGATTTTTTGCACTCGACATAGCCGTCTTTAAAGGTAATCTGGGCTCTGCGAATACCGATACCGTCTCCGCCGAAAAGATAGGCACCACATAAAGTGAATTTGTCAACAACTTTACCGTTCCTAAAAATCTGGAATTTCACTTTTTTCCTTTGCTTATTGGCATATAACATTCATTTTTTTGATAACGGAGCATATAGCACTGTGATTCCCACACAGACGGATTCAGGAATCTGCAGCCTGCCTGTTACGCTCGGTAACTGGCCGTTGATTATAGCCGTAATATCCTGAAAACGCAATCCAAACTTTGCTTTTGGCTAATTTTATAAAGTGAAGAAATGTGCTGAGAGATACGATACGCGATATATGGAGATTAATTCGGTGTTATTTCGTTATCACCGCACGTCCGATAGTGTTTCATTTGAATTTCATAGAGGAGATTGTTCTTCTCGATGAGTTTGGCTATCAGGTTGAATTGACTGAGCAAAATTTCGATCAGGTCGATATTTATCAGTGTTGATTCAGGGCCATATTGAGGCAGAGCAATAATCACGTATCCGCAATTACGCCGCTCGGTTGCTAATTGTGCGGCAACGATACTGCAATCTTTTATTTGTGTTACTACCGGCTCTGCACCATCGTCAATCTTGGCACAAAGTTCTTTCAAAAACGGCTCGCTGATATTCAACTTTGCAAATTCTTCCGAATCACTGGGCCAGCTATGACCATCCCTGTCCATAATTAGCAGGATCGGTCCCTGTTCGGGCAAAACTTCAAATACCTGCCATGCAACTTGCTCGTTAAGCATAAAACTCGGAGAAGACAGCGACTCGTGTAAATTCATTCGACCAGTTCCTCATTTGCTTTTGTATAATGTCGTCAGCAGAAACTTCGGTATAATTGCAAGGCAACTTTCCAAGCTATAATTTTTTAGTTTAATTCGGCTTATTTAATGCAATTGATGAGTTTGGAACTGAGTTTATGGGACCAAGAAGGCGCATTACCTTGGTACCGAAGACAATATCAAATTAGGAGCCGACCATCCATTTCAGTTTTTCAATCGGGAACTTATGCCCCGGACAATCGGTTATTCGTGCTCCCGGAGTGCTCTTATGACCATAAATACTACTATTCGAAATTCCGTATCGTTTTTTTAGAAAGCGAACCAATTTCAGAAGGGACTGCATTTGTCGTGTGGATGGTGTTGTGTAATTGAAATTGCCGACGAGGCAGATTCCTACAGCGTCTACATTGGCCCAATTATCAGGTGTGCCGCCGCAATGAGCGCCGGCCATTTGTCTTCGCCAGCGAAACGTTACTTCAATCTCGCCGTCACCACTGTCAGTCCCGTTACCTATAACGAAATCGTAGCCAACGCCATCCCAGTGTCTCTCTTCTCTGTGCGTCTTGTCAAAGATGGCGGCGTTTCCGTTTTCCGTCGCTGAGTGATGTATTACGATGGCCGTCCATTGCTTCTCCGCATCTGCGGAGGGCAACCACTCGTTTGGGAAATCTGTTTGAATCGTTTCCTGTTTTGGTACTGGCTTGACAACCTTCGGCGGAACCCGTCGAACCACCCTCGCCTCAGAGCTTTGTTTGTGGACAATTTCCGGCAATAGGTTGTTATTCGATGCGCAACCCCCCAAAACAAANNAAAAAACCGCAAAAAACAATAGCTCTGTAAGACATTCTATAATTTTTCATCTTGTCTGATACCAAGTATTTTATTGATTTTGTTGGCAAGGGCCTGCTTCCGATGAAAACTGGGTTTGACTTTGTTTTTCTGTTAGATGTGGTTTTTCCTTGTATCTGACCATATACACAGTATTGCCATTCTCGTTGTACTTCACTACATCCATATACGAGTTCATAAGAAGCAATCCTCTGCCTCCCGGTTCGTAAAGACCCTCGCCAAATCGTGGATCGGCCACTGATTCCGGCTCAAATCCAGTCCCCTCATCTGTTATAGAAATTGCAACCTTGTCCGATTCAATAGAATAGTCAATCTTGACCTTCTTGGCAGGATCCATTTTATTACCATGCTTGACGGCATTAAGAAAAGCCTCCTCTAACGTCAAATGCACGGCGAAAATATCATCTTTTGCGAAGTTGTTCTCTTCGAGCTTCGGCAGAATCTGCTTGTACACTTCAACTACGGCAGATGGCTTGCTGTCGACGACTATTGAGCAGTTGATAGGTGCTTTCGAGGTCATACACTTATAAAGCAAAAATCCTTTATCTAATTCGGTTGAGATAAACCTTCACTGGCTTCTTCAACATCATTATAAATATCGAATGTTTTGGTCAGCCGCGTTATTTTAAATATTTCGTAGATTTTCGGATTTATGTTACACAGCCTTAGTTGTCCATCCCGTTCGTAAATCCTTTTGCTAATCCGTATTAAAAGTCCTAAAACCGCGGAAGACAAAAACCGGACGTTGCCGAAATCCAAAATCAGATTTACCCGCTCCGCCTGCTCGATTACAGACATGATCGACTCCTGGAGGGCTTTAATGTCCTTTTCTTCGAGTATTTTCTCGTCGGTAAAACTCAATATCGTAGCGTTTCCGGCGTATTCAACACTTATACTTGGCTTAATCGCAGCCATGGGAAACTCCCTAATAAAACAACAAAATTGTACGCGAATCCTACGGGGCAATGGCATAGAAGTCAAGTCTTTTGCGCTTTTGGAAAAGATTTTAGACTTTTTGGCTTTTTGCTGAAAAACAGCCTTGTTTAATTTCGAGACATCTGTTGATATCTACCGGTTTTATATATTTTCGAGTGAAATACTCTTGCAATTTTTAATGCAAAAAGATAGCATTTGCCTGCATATTGTGAAGGAGATTATGATGAAAATGAGCAGATCTACCGGCTATGCACTGCTGGCAGCCGATTATATTGCCAGGCATAAAGACCAAAAGGCTATTTTATCTCAGGATATATCCAGGGAATATGATATACCCCTGGAATACCTGCTCAAAATACTGCAGCAGTTGGTTAGAGCGAATGTATTGCGCAGTAAAAGAGGGCCTCGCGGCGGATTCTTTCTGGCGAAACCACCACAAAGAATCACAATGCTCCAGATTATCGAAGCCGTCGATGGGCCGATAGTCAGTCAGTTGGACTTGGCTGAGCAAACGCGCAAAACAAAATTTACTATCCGGGCGGACAAAATCTGCGAAAAAGCAGTTGCTCAGGCAAGATCTGTTTTTCAAAAAGCAAAACTCTCAAGTATGCTGGATGGAAAATAGCATAAACGTAAGAATATATGGCCGGAATCGCACGAGCGGGAATATATCCTGCGGGAATCCTGTGGCCGTATCCGATCCGGCGTCTTGAAATTGGCTTTGAATTGGCTTTGTTTTTTCGAGCCCGGGGGTGTGGCGATTCCTCATACTCCTTTGTAACAAAAACGTTTACGTTCATTTCGCCCTTATGGAAATTGGCTTTGTTTTGCGTAATAGGATTAGATTTTTCCGCCGTGAAGGGATCCCATATTTGTCATTCCCGCGAAAGCGGGAATCCACTCCGTGTCCGATCGGCTTTGTTTGGCTTTGTTTTCTTCGGCACCGGCAGCCGGCTTTACTCCATAATCTCCTTTCATATAAAGTGTTACGCCCATTAGGGCCGGGGTAAATTGGCTTTGTTTTTTCAAATAGACTATTAGCCACAAAGCAACTAAGACACAAAGGTAAGTAATATATGAAGGAAGAGAAGTACAGCCGATTATGCCCGCTGGATTCACCATGAACAATTCTCCATTCTCAATTCACAATTCGATACACCATCCATAGTTTAGTGAGTATTATACAATATAAAATGTTATATATCAAGTGAAATTTTGGTAAAAATCTCTGTAAATCTGCTCGTCCGGGCCACGGGAGCCACAGTACGAGAAGCCATAAGGGAGATCCAGAGAACGTGGCTGACTTCTTCAACAATCCGCTACCGGGCTACTTGAGATCATCGAACAGACCGAATTGTTCGCTACTTTTTGGCGTGGCACGTTCTGAACGGCCAATATGTTGCCCGAAATCGGCAATGCCAAAAGCCTTACAGACCTTTCGACGTTCTCGTTCGGGTATTAGTGCTGCCATCTTGGGTAGACGTAGGTGAGATTTGAATATTTTCTGTCTATGCCGTTTGTTCGCTGTACAACGCCAATGGGGGTAGTCTCCCCAGTACCCGAATTCGACGGGTTTATTACAGTTACCGCATGTGAGCACTCCATCGAAAGGATATGCCTGGTCGATGCTGCGCGTATAACAGCCGTCATTAATGCAGCGCCAGTAGTATGGCTGTTTTGGCCCCTCGGCGGCGATAATCTCTGACCCACAGATAGGGCATTTGGATTCTGCATTGCCGTGAACTGCTAGTAGTTCTTGGAGCCTCAGTATCTGGAAGTAGTCATCGAGAACAGCCTTGCTCTTACGCCGTTCCATTACCTCTTGGGTGTTCGAGAAACTCAACGGGTTGAGGGAACCCGACCAAGTGATGTCGTCGTCAATAAAGACAAGCTTTTCATGCATTCTCATTTTGTGCATGACAATCACCCCGATTTCAGAGAGCTGGCCCTCCATTCTCCTGATTTGTGGGAATTCGGACTTCGAGCGCTCAGCGTGGGACTTTGTGATTATGAAGACGGCAACATCGCGCAAAGATGCCGCTTGGAGTTGGGGCATAAGGAAAGACAGGCGATCTTGGGTTATGAACGGCGAATAGATGATAATACGGCTGTTGGCCCGCGAAAAGTCGGTAGACACAATGCGGAAGAAGTCCGCCTGAGTAACCACAATCCGCTCCGAGTCTGGCTCAATCTCACCACCCAGCATAGTCATCTGTGCTTTTGTGGCTCTCGCGGCAAGACCGTCTGGGAATAATCGTGATGCATCGATGCGCGGGAACGATTTTATGAGAAACGGCAGAAGCTCTTTGCCCAGAAAGGCCTTCTTCGCATGTGACTGGCAATATGTGAAATCCCCGAGCACGAAAAGGCGAAATTTGGCTCGTGTAAGCCCGACATTCATGAGTCGCTTGATCTGGTCGTCCCATGACGGAGTAAATAGGTTCACTCTCTTGAAATGCGGCTCATCTACAACCAGATCGAAGATAACCGCGTCAGCCTCGGAGCCCTGGAAACTATGAATCGTACCTGAAATCACTTCATCTTGGAGTTGAGCGTTCTCGCGCAAGAGGATGCTCACCAATTTGGCATGGGGACGGTAAGGTGCGACAATAAGAATTCGCTTTGGTGCGCCTTCTGTGGGCTGGGTACGATCTGGCAACAGAAGCTGCTCGGCCAAATCAACAGCAACCGTCGCAGACAGGAAGTTGAGTCTGCTCGAGTTACCGCCTCTTACAACACTGGTGACCCACGCATTCAACGTGCCGGTATCCACGAGAACCACTGGGCTATCATGGGGCCAATCGGCGTCATACCAGTCACGGAACTCCTCAAGCCCCTTGGGTGGTTCGGGTGAAGTACGGAGCAAACCATCATAGAACACGTTGGCAACATCCGCAATCTCCGGGAGCATTCGCCTTTGCTCATTCAATTGGACAAAGTGCTCGGGCGGGGTGCCCTTTTCCCATAGTTTCTTGAGTCCTGACGCGTCAAAGATGTCACGACCAAGCCATCTCTTCGTTAGGTCATTCTTAGAGAGGACAATTGGTGGTAGTTGCTTGAAATCACCGACTATTATGAGGCTGTTTTTCGAAAGAAGTGCCGCCGCCCATAGAGCTGGGATAGGTGCCATTGATGCCTCATCCAGAATGACGGTATCGAATTTGCGGGCTTGAATGTCATCGCTCAGGTAAGTCTTCGTCAGAGTAGCACCGACAATGGAGGCATTGCTGATGATGTCGCGTTCCACCTTCGCCAATCGCTCGTCAATGTGAAAAACTTCACTTGCTATACGTTGTATCTCAGTGCGCAACGAGTTTACTTTCTCCTTGAGAGTGGACAAGTCTGACGCGCTGTGTTGAGCCGAAAGTTTCTGATGTGCTTGACGTGCCAAGTCCAACATTTCTCCTATCTCTGACGGCACGTGCGAAATCACTTCCCACTCAAGCAACTGATCCAGGAATGGCGAAATCATCGAGGAAATGCTTTGGCGTAGTCCGCGTGTCTGAGAACGAAGGGTCTTGACAGAATCCTGCAACTCCTTGAATTGGCGTAACCGTGAGCATACCTCAACGTGCAGTTCCTCTACATCACCATCGAAGGTTGCAGCTTGCAGCTTCTCTTCCGATTCAAGTCTCTCTGTTTCACTACATATTCTCTCGATGTCTGATTCGAGTTCAGTCCCTCTTTCCACGATGCATTGCAAGGTGTGTTGGGTGCGTCTGTGCTCCTCAAGCTCCTCGGAATAGGTGCCGATAGTTTCGTACTGTGTCAGTTCACCGTCAAGTTCAAGAATACGGACTAGTTTGGCCCCGGCTCCATGATATGCCGTTTGAGCTGCCGCCAGTTCTGCATCAAAAGTGGTAACTTTCTTGTGGAAATCGCTGACAACTATTTGCTGTTCCTCTGGTTTTGGAAGACGTTTCCACATGCGCATGACCGCACCAGTTCTTCGAGCCTGCTCTAAAATGGAATTCGCATCATCATAACTGCGTTGGGTCGCTTTCAGTTGCTGTTCTGTTTCCACCATTCTTGCAGATAGTGTTTCAATAACCGATTTCTGCTCCGCAGGTGAAGGATACGTTGCGCGTTCTTCTCTCAAAGGCGTTATACGCTCTGCAGTTTCGAGTCGGGTATCCTGCTGCTGCACTCGATGATTCGCATCTTCCCATTCTGAAGCATTCTGTGACAGGAGCCCCTCTAATCGAGATTTCTCTTCGCGTTGGAACGCCAGCTTCCTTTGGAGAGCTATAATCCTCGATGTGCGTTTATGTAGTTCAAGAAGTTGTGGATGCTCGTCCTCCGATTCGGCCAAGGATGTTTCGGCTGCTTTCAATTGTTCTTGCTGCCTGCACAGTTCCTCCAGACGGTTAGTAGATGATTCAATGTCACCTCTTGACGCCTCGATCCATTCAATAATTGAAATCTTTTGTTTAACAGATTCCATTTCTTCACCGAGTGCCTGTTTCTGAGACAGAAGATTATCTCGCAACTCAACTAATTCGCGGGACTGCCGCTCAACCTGTCGCTTGAGGAGGACGTCGGGGTATTTCGACCTGAGTTCATCGTCTTTTACTTGACCGACACGAATCACAGCCCCTTGTTCAAGGTGCTCGGGCATGGCTGCTGCGACGTGCTTTATTGCCTGGTCAACGGCGGTATTCGTGTGGGAGACAATTAGGACTGTGCGTGCACGGCCGTGAAGGCACTGCGCAATTGTGCCGATGGTGTGTGTCTTGCCAGTACCGGGAGGCCCCCAAATCACGGTGAGGTTGCGCCCGAGTGCGCTTTCTAGCGCGCGCATTTGACTATCGTTCAACCGAAGAGTTTCTTCGGGTCTCATCGGACTTCCTGAAACGGGGCTCGTGCCCAACATCCTAGATGCAGCTGGATTGCTGGCAGATGCGTTGTTCTCAATCCTCCCGATAAGTTTTCGCATTAGTATGGTAAGATTGGTCTGAAGTCGTGCACTCGGCACAAACTTGCCCAAGTCGGTTTCTACACTGATTACAAGTCGTAGGCCTTCGGCAGAAACGATGGTGACTTCCATGGGAGCTCTTCCGGGTATAACCAGATCTCCTGGTGCTCCATCAGGCGTGTTCAGAACCGAATCGATTAGAAACGCGTACTGGAAAGCACTACCTTGTTGACCCACTTTGTGGCCATTGGTCAGTGGAATGGCGCTGGTTGACGCATTTCGTTTCGCTACTTCAATTTCATCCTGCAAAGCAGTCCGGAATTCGTATAGCAGCGGGGGGAGTGGTTTGTGGGTATCTGTAATTCTGTTATCTAACTTGGACACAACCATTATAGCCACTGGATTACCGTTTCCCCTTTACAAATGTAGTATCCCTATGTTCTTAATCGCTCAATAATGATATCGACCACTTCGTATCAGTAATTTAATCCATCGGAAATAAAATCTCACATTTCCTATATGGTTTGCCGTGGGTTCTTATCTTTGGCTCATTCGTCTGAAACCGGCCACAAGCGATATATTATCAAACGTGAGTCTGTCTGTCACGTATTTTCTTGTGGTTTTTTGGGTTCGGATGGGATTGTTCTTGCAATTAGATGGGCTAATAAATATTATTCATTAGCATGGTTCGAATTGGTTCTTACTCCTTTGTAATGGTTATCAAATGCAGATAAAAGAATTTCAAGGTATAATTTCGGAAAAATACGAGAAGCGGGACCGGGAACGGGGTATCCCGGCGACGTTTCTATGGTTTATCGAAGAGGTGGGGGAGCTTGCCACGGCTTTAGCCGGTGACGATCAGGAGAACAGGGAAGAGGAATTTGCCGATGTCCTCGCCTGGCTCTGTACATTAGCTAATATAAGCGATGTGGATCTGGAAAAGGCCTGCGCTAAATACACCGGCAAGGGTGTTAAAGGCTTCAAACCGAAATAGCTTAAAAAAACCCCACATGAAATGTGGGGCTAAATATTGGATGCAGTAATCCCTTTTATTCTTCGTCAGGATGTTGAATACCCGTATTTTTGCCTGCTGCCGTTAATGCTCGATAGAAGGACCATCCCAGGCCGCCTATAATGATCAGGAACACTACGGCGAGAATTAAATATGAAGTACCGCCGAGTTTATCGCGGATATGAGTGGCCGGTTCGGCGATTTCCTCTGTCTTGGCCAGGCCAATCAGGATCGTAGCAACCGAGGCGCTGACGTCCATTGTCGCGATAATGCCGGCCCATCTCGCCAGCCATGAGGCCTG
>DQCG01000724.1 GCA_003533825.1 Phycisphaerales bacterium | reverse complement strand
GGATGAATCTTCATCGGCCCGAATTGAGCCCGCTCGAATGGGCCGGCAAAACGGCATAGCGGTCGTATTCACCGGAACTCGCGGCCTCCACTATTATGCAAGTCCGAAAACCGCGACCGCGCCCGGCTTCGAGTTGAAGGTCGGGGCCGAATCGAATGAGTTCGAATTCGGCGAGACCGTATTCCCCAAATGGGAGATTGTAACGGATCCTTTCGGCAATAAAGTCGAAGTCTACGCCGGCGATTTCACGGTCTTTCTGCCCATTTCGACTTTAAGAGAAAGTACTGATGCTGAGCAAGGTGACGTGAATGTTCTGATAACAGGCCAGGCTTGTACGAACAAGATCTGTCTGTTGCCGTTTGAGAAGACCCTGCAAACGAGCATTGACTGGAGCCGGCGTGATTCGTGGGCACAGATTAGTCCTGAACCCCAAAGTGACACAGACACGGCGGCCGAAGCTGTCCCGGGTCCGGCTTATTCCATTGGATTTGCACTGGCTCTGGCGTTTATCGCGGGATTGGCGTTGAATATCATGCCGTGCGTCTGGCCCGTTTTGCCCCTTATCATAATGCGAATCGTTGACCAGGCAAAATCAGACCGGAGGCGATCCGTAATGATGGGTCTGGCCTTTTGCATCGGGATATTGCTGTTCTTCGCGTGTCTGGCCGGAGCCAATATCATCCTGCAGAGCTTCTACGACAGAACTTTGAGCTGGGGCGACCACCTGCGCAATCCCGCTGTCGTGACGGCCCTATCCCTGCTGATGATAGTCATGGCTCTTTTCATGTTCGGTATTTTTACAATCACCGTCCCGTCTTCGATAGCGAGCAAGTCCGGCTCCGGCAAAGGTTACGCCGGCTCGATAGGCATGGGATTCTTAGCGGCGATACTGAGTACACCGTGCAGTTTCGGTATCCTGACCGTTGCTTTTGTCTGGGCACAGGGCCAGCCCTTATTCCTTGGCACCTTAGCTATCATGGTAATCGGGCTCGGTATGGCCGTGCCATACGCGATCCTGAGTTCCCTGCCGGGATGGTTGAAACGTTTGCCGAAGGGCGGTCGCTGGATGGAGCTGTTCAAGCAGGCTCTTGGTTTTCTGCTGCTCATCATAGCGGTCAAACTGATTAAGGCGGTCCCCGAGGCAAACAAGATTAATCTATTGTATTTTGCTGTCATCCTGAGCTTCTGTATCTGGGTATGGGCCACATGGGTTCCTTATGGCACCAAAATCTCCCGAAAATTGTTGGTACGAGGCATCGCGGTGCTCTTGGCCGTTGCAGCCTTTTGGTTCTTCTTCAAGCCGGAGCTTATAGACTGGCAGGATTACGACCCGGCCTCGATTGAATCTGCAAAATCCGAACAGAGGCCGGTCCTGATAAAATTCACCGCTGACTGGTGCACTAACTGCGAAGTCGTGGACAAATTCGTCTTCGGGCGTAAAGATATCGCCAAACTCATAGATAAAAAGGGCGTTCTGGTGATCAAGGGTGACACCACGAAGTCCGATCAGCCTGCNNACGCTCGACTTGAAGAATATTTACAAAGAGCCCGGCGTCCCTGTAACAATGCTGTTTTTGCCCGGCGAAACCGAGCCGGTGCGTCTGCGCGAGCTGTTTTTTGCAAATGAATTGAGAACGCTGCTCGAATCGCTGCCGGATAAGAATTAAAAGAATGGAATCCATAAGAATTGGCTAAGCGAAAAAAGATCAAAGTCGATAAGGATGAGGCAAAGCAGCGGGTTAAAAAAATCTGGTCCATATTGAAAAAGGAGTACCCCGATGCGAAAATTGCACTGCGTTTCGTAAATCCGCTTGAATTGCTGGTTTCGACGATTCTGTCGGCACAGTGTACGGATGTGCGGGTCAATATGGTGACTAAAGATTTGTTCAAGAAATACAAATCGGCCGGCGACTGGGCCAAAGCTGACTTGAAACAAATCGAATCGGAGATACGAAGCACGGGTTTTTTCCGAAACAAGGCTCTCAATATCAAGGGGGCATGTACTAAGATCGCCGAGCAGTACGGCGGCAAAGTCCCCGGTACGATGGATGAGCTCCTGACGCTTCCCGGAGTCGGGCGAAAAACGGCCAACTGCGTCCTCGGCGACGCCTTCGGAATCCCCGGTATCACCTGTGATACGCACGTTATTCGCCTGTCGCGGCGGCTGGGACTGTCCGAAAACAGCGATCCGGTAAAGTTGGAATTCGATCTGGCCGAAATATTACCTAAAAAGAACTGGACTGCATTTAGTCATTTGATAATTACCCACGGCCGAAATGTTTGTATGGCTCGCAAGCCAAACTGTCCGGATTGCCCCATTGCAAAACACTGCCCATCGGCGAACAATTCGGCCTTGTGGTAGAGGACAATTTGAAATCGTAACGTATCGAAATCCCAAAGGAGACCGCTTTCCATGATTGATATGACTGATAGTCCCGTGAGAGACCTGTGGCGCATATTCAGAGTCATGGCGGAGTTTACCGAAGGCTTCGAGGAGCTCGCCTCGGTCGGCCCGGCCGTATCTATTTTCGGCTCGGCCCGCTCCAAACCGAATGAACCGTATTACAAACTTGCCGAGCAAACCGCCTCCGAGCTGGCAAAAGCCGGCTTTGCGGTAATCACCGGCGGCGGCGGCGGAATCATGGAGGCTGCCAACAAAGGCACCGCCGATGCGGGCGGCCAGAGCATCGGTCTCAATATCGAGCTGCCGATGGAACAGATCCCGAACGATTACCAGAACATCTCGCTGAGCTTCAGATATTTCTTCGTCCGCAAGGTGATGTTCCTCAAGTACGCTCATGGTTTTGTCGTCTTCCCCGGCGGCTACGGCACGATGGACGAATTCTTCGAATCGCTCGTCCTGATT
>DQCG01000729.1 GCA_003533825.1 Phycisphaerales bacterium | reverse complement strand
TTTGCCTTTTCGCATCTGTAACTTGCCGTCCTCGTCCGGGAACGACTCCGATCCTTCAACGAGAACTGCGTTGTACTTACTCAATGCCTCGATACTCTGCTCGATCGCCCAGGCGATGCCTGACGTTCGGTTAAATATGAACACACCTGTCACACACACGATTACGAGAACCGCTGCGGCAGCAAGTTTTGCTAACGGACTTTTCATGATTATTCTCCATATATTTTCCGGCACAGCCGGTACGTTCTCTTTGATCTTTTGCCGGGCCTGGAACACATCTGCGAATACCTTTTCGTCGGCATCCGGATCAATGCCAAGCTCGGCGTTTTTGAAATATTGTTTTATCTTATCTGTGGATTTCATTTTTCCACCTCGCTATTGAGCAATGACCGCAGTCTTGCTATACCATACCGATACCGGCCTTTAGCCGTATTGACAGATACATTCTGCAGAGCCGCAATCCGGCGAAACGTCATGTCCATTTCCATGCGAAGGCTGATCACTTCCCGCTGCTGGTACGGCAGTTCTCGCATAGCCCGGCTAAGAAGCGTCAGCCGCTCGCTGAGAACCGCCCATTGATGGGGCCCGCGTTCAGATGAAGTGAGTAAATCCACTTCTTCAAGGTTGGCCTCACGATGCCGATTGCTGTCGCGCAGGTTATTTCGAACTCGATTAATTACGCTCGTGACAAGGTAATTCTTAAGGCTGCCGGTCAGTTTGATACGATCCGCTGACTCGGCAAACTTAACAAAGACATCATGAACGATATCCTCAGCCGTATTCCTGTTGCCAATGAGCACTACGGATAACTTAAGCAGCTCGACCTTGTACTTGTCATAGATCTGCCGTAAGGCCTCGTGATTGCCTTGTTTAAACCTGAAAATAAGCAGCTTATCTTCTACCATCGTGCACGCCTGTATGAAAAGTAATCACTCTTCGTCCTATTACACACCGAAGCGGTGTGCTTGGGTATAAAGAATATTTCGATTTTTCGGAATTTTCGCGCCAAATCAGAAAGGGGAAGGTTTTAAATACCCCAATTGAGGAATGTCAGGTAGGCTAATGAGCAGATATTGAATCAGGTTTATAACACCGGTCTTTTAATAAGGGCGACTTTTTGCACGATGGGTGTAAAAAAATGGAGCTTTAAAGTCAGATCATACACTCCTTGGCAGCAGGAGGCTGACTTTAAAGCTCTCAAAAACGAAACTCTGAAGAAAGCCTTTTATAACTTTTCGCCGTTTCGCCGGTCGTCAATCAAGGTTTACGAGGAGACTTCGGAGGCGTGTATTGGCCTGTAACAATTTGACTCTGGCCCATTTTCACATCCAGAGTATTGATTACCACAACATTGGAACACGGGCCGCCGGCGACCGCTGCAAATTGTGCCGTACCGACCGTCTGGGAATTCGTACTGATTCCGCGGGGACTCATCTGAAACTGTTCCTGGGTCCCGACGAAATGCTGTGCACCTACCGCTCCGCCAACACCGCCGACTTTCATAACTATATTATCAAGGCCTACGGTGAGACTTTGTCCCTGTGCCTGCACGCCGGGCCTGCCGCGTACGATCATCTGTCCCTGCAGCGCGTCAACCGACGCATTTTGCAGAACAGTCGTCGCACCGCCAATACCGGCGGCTTTTGCACTCTGGGTCAATATACCTTTTTCTTCCTGTATGGCCGCCG
Source organism: Phycisphaerales bacterium (assembly GCA_003533825.1). Classification (GTDB taxonomy): domain Bacteria; phylum Planctomycetota; class Phycisphaerae; order Sedimentisphaerales; family Anaerobacaceae; genus JAFGPJ01. Next base: position 3,970 of record DQCG01000729.1, on the reverse strand, counting down.
TGCCTGCACTATATGCCTCCTGGCTATGGCCGACCATTACTACATTTCCACTTTTCGCCCATCCGGCTCCTCCGACCCTATGGACCAAATTCAACGCATTAATTGAGAACCCTTCCGCATGGCCAACGGCTGCAAAAGTACTGGAAGACAGCAGCAGGATGGCCACGACAGAAAGTGAGAAGCCTCTAAGCATTTTTTTGAATTCCTTTTTCTTATACGTTTCAGATTCCTTTCGGATTGCTAATCGGCGATCAGCAATAACAACATAACAGACAACTTCCCTACTATTTGCTCGATAGGCGACCTCCTTTCCGTTCTATCCTGGGCAAAGCTATCACGTAAGTTTCTTTCGAAACTTCTGGCGTCTACATAATCTACTTTACTTTCAAAAGGCCCACTTTCTGGTTCTTTTCAAATCCCGCCATGTCGTAAAGCTCCTGGCTGATTTCCACTCCGGGGGTCTGTTTTTTTCTCGTGACATCGGCGGCCTGTCGCGCAGCACCCACGGCGTAGTTTCTGGGCGCCGCAGGCGCAGATACCGGTGTGATCTGTGCTCGAATTCTATTGTAGAAGGCCTGTGGGATTCTCCTTCGACTGACAGCCTGCGGCCAGAATCGATAAGCTTCGGCGCTCACGATGGCTTTTCCCTTGCCTTCCGTAATGCCGCTTGAGGCAGAACCAAACAAAGAAACGGAATAGTTGGTCTGACTGTACCCCCCGGCAGCACCGGGAAAAGAAGTATTGGAGCCGATAGTGACACCTTTCATGCCTCCTGAGATAAGCAGGATATCCACGTCCCACGGCAAAGCTTCAGCTACGGCGGCGTCGTACACCTGATCCCAGTTGCGATTGACCTTACCTTCCAAACTCACTTTCCCGACGTAGGCGTAACCCGCTCTTCTCAGAAGATTCGTATCCACGTTGGTATCGATAAAAACCAACAGAGGTTTTCCATCGGGTCTGCGAGTCCGGACAAGCGAGCTTGCTATCTCAAATCCTCTGCCGTGATGGTAATTATCAGGCCCCCCGAATATGGCTCCAACGCCATTCAGGATGCCTCCTAAACTCTCCAGCGGACCTTCATAAGACAGCGATTCGACAACGCCCTTGAGCTCTTGCATGTCATCGGGGTTATCCGGGTCGAACGTCCGCTCATACGTCTGGTGATCATTGTTCGGGCCATTGGGGAAGTAAGCCTTTACCGTGCCCCATCCTCCATGGTTCCAATAAGGCAAATAAGGCGGGAACACCGAAAGCGGGGGGGTCCGGGTTTTGTAGTTCGAAATCGAGGTCGTTGCGATGCTGGCGCCTGAACTGGATGCGGCAATGGAGTCGGAATCCGCACTGCCACCTTCAGCCTTGGAAATCGAATCGCCACTGCCGGTGAGAGAAACGTTTTGAACCTGGCTGGTATTAACCTGATTGTCAACATCAACTATCGTATTGGTAGGATTATTAGGGGGGGGCTTGGGGGGATTCTTGGGGGGAGCCGGCTTACCACCCGTCGCGTAAGCACCTCCCGCAACTATCAATACAAGAACCAACACTGTTATTAACCTTTTCATTATCATTCTCCTTAATATAAATTCCGTTTCTTCTTTAAGCTAATCCTTACAAACACCCTCCTGGTATTTAAAAATAGTGTTGTTTTCCTGCTCTAATCGCCTCCTTTCTTCCTCCGTAAAATCCAATAAGGTACTCCCGCTTTTACCGCTATGGCTGTAAATATAGACTTGCGTGATACAAACGGAAAATTATATCCCCCTACGATGGCAAAAACCGCACCAATCCGTTGTAAACTGCTCTGAGTATCCATTCTCATACCAGCCGGCAAGTTTTATTTCCAATGCTTGTAAGCCGACCGTTCGCCTTCCCGGGCAAACGATCATATCGACCCATCCTGTTTCTCGTAGTGTGAATTGTAATCTTATAGGACGTTAATAGCAAATAAAAAAATATTTTTTGTAAGGGTAGTAAGTTGCTTTTCCTCCGAAACTTATGACAGAGCAGACAAAAAACTCTGGAAAAATTTACAATGTTATGTGAACAAGCGTGCTCAGATTCACTTTATTTCGATTACCGAGTTAAAACCGCCGAACGGATTCAATTCGGTCAACTCGTTATACGGATCTTGCTGCCATTGGCCGTCGACAACGAGCCTATAACGATATCGCCCCGGATCCAGCTTCATTTCAGTCTGCCAAACGCCGGTGTCACCAACTTTATTCATCGAAGCGTGCTCCGGCTGCCAGTTATTGAAGTCGCCGGCGATCTGAACGCTCTGAGCGCGCGGATACAACGTTACAAAAACGACGGCATCGTTGATCTGGCTGACACCGTAATATTCAGAAAGCTTGGCATCGGTACTCTTCTCTTCTAAATGCTCCGGCTCCGGCACCTCGGCCGCCCGGGATTCTTCCGGAGCCTGGCTTTCCTGAACTTCCGTTTGTTCTTCAAGCTCCAGCAACTCCGGCTCTTCGACAGGAGTAATCTCTTCCTCGAGCAGGGTGGGCTCAGGCTCTTCGGCTACCGGCGGCTCGGGGGCTTTTACGGTCGGCTTTGCCGCCTCCAGCAGCTCATCGGCGGTAGCGCTGATGGACTCGAGCTGATCCGCCAGTGAATTTACAAACTCACTGCGCTGCTCCTTTGTCTGCGTGCCTAAGAGTTCCTCAGCCAATGAGCTGAAATCTCTCCGGCCCTTACTGGCAGGATCGAACTCGCTGATGGGCTGACCGAAACTCGACGCTTCTTTGATCTTGGTATTGAAGCAAATGATTGTATTGAGCATTTTGTCGCCGAACCGGCTGCGCAAATCGGCTAAAATCTCTCTGGCCATCTTGGTCCTGATATCATACATACTGGCCAGAACTTTGACATTCACCTGCTGTTCGCATCGCCTGCTGAGAATACTCAGGGTCTCGAGCTGCCTGCTAAGCCCGTGCAGAGCGAAGTAACCGGTCTCGACAGGCACAATCACTTCCGTCGCCGTTCTTAGTGCATTGAAGGTCAGCAGGCCCACGGCCGGAGGACAATCGATTATCGTGTAGTCGTAACTATCCTTCATATCCTCCAGGGCTTCTTTCAGGCAGCACTCACGCTCCGGAATGCCGGCCATCTGCTGCTCGAATGCAGACAAATCTATACTCGCCGGTGCCAGCTCCAGCCTGTCGCCAATCTGCCAGAGTATCTCTGTGAGCTTTATCGGTTCGTTCCTGCTCCTGCTTATCAGCACATCGTATATGCTCTGCTCGATCTGTTCCTCGGGAACAGCAAGGCCAACTGCGCAATGTGATTGAGGGTCCATATCGACCAGTAAAACTCTCTGGCCGGCCTCTGTAAGAGCGCTCGCCAGATTTATCGATATCGTTGTCTTGCCACAACCACCTTTCTGATTGACAACCGCTATGGTCTTCATAGTGTTTCTCCAGCCCACAAAATGGACAGCCCGAAAAAAATCCTTTTTCGCTGCAGAAAACGCTTATTAGCGCTATAAAAACTGCAAAACATCTTTTTATGTTATTCGGCAAAAAAATGGCAAAAACTTTATCTTTTTATGGGACCGGCCAATAAAAACACAACTACCCATATAAACAAATAGCATTTCCACGCTACCTGCAGCGGTGAAATGCTCCGAAATAAGTCTAAACAAGTAATCCCGCTAAAAATGTCCTCCGCCCAACAATACCGGTATAATGCCTGTGACTTAAATATAGGGGTGGTTTGCAAACCACCCCTACGAAAGCCTGTATTATTGTGCCGGAGCCTCAGCTTGTTATGGGCTTACGGCCCGGTTATAGATGCGGATGTCGTCGATCAGGCCGGAGAAGTAGGTTCCGGATTCCATGCCCTTGCCTGTACCGATGTATAAACCCATTTGAGAACCGTCCAGGCTGGGCTGTGTGTCTTCGGCAACTACAACGCCATCAACATATAGAGTTCTGTTCGAGCCATCCCAGACAAGACCTATGCG
>DQCG01000479.1:7200-8994 GCA_003533825.1 Phycisphaerales bacterium | reverse complement strand
GCCGCGGGAATGGTCGCCGCAGAAGTCGTTGCCGAGAAGTTCGTCGTCGTCAGCGACACCCACGGGATAAGAACCGACCTCGACGACCCGGAAAGTTGGGTATCGAGCCTGAATGAACCGCAGATCAAGGAGATGATTGACGCCGGAATAATCACCGATGCGATGTTCCCGAAGGTCGAGGCCTGTATAACGGCACTGGACGCCGGGGTGAGCAAGGCGCATATTATCGACGGCCGAATCCCGCATTCGCTGCTGCTGGAAATCTATACCGACAAAGGAATCGGAACGCAAATAGTGAAATAATAAATGCAATGGATTCCTGCCTGCGCAGGAATGACAATAAAAAAAACACGAGGAATGAGATACGAATTATGACTACACAGGAGACAATTGAATTGTTTGACAAGTATGTTATCGCCAATTATGGCCGTCTGCCGCGGGTAATAACCAAGGGCGAAGGCTGCTACCTCTACGACGCCGACGGCAATAAGATACTGGACATGTTCCCCGGCTGGGCCGTAAGTGCGATAGGCCACTGCCATCCCAGGGTCGTCGAGGCGCTGCGCAAGCAGGCCGGCGAGCTTTTGCATATCGATAATACGTTTTACTCCGAGCCGCAGGGCATGCTGGCAAAATTGCTGAGCGAGCGTGCGTTCGGCGGCAAATGCTTTTTCTGCAACAGCGGCGCCGAGGCCAATGAGGCGGCGTTGAAACTGGCACGCCTGCATACCGCCGAGCAGAAGTATAAATTCATCACCGCCGAGGGCAGTTTCCACGGCCGGACCTTCGCTACGATGACCGCAACAGCCCAGCCCAAACACCACGAAGGGCTGTTGCCCCTGCTGCCCGGCTTCGTTTATGTGCCGTTTAACGATATCGAGGCGCTTGAAGCGGCATTCAGCGATGAGGTGGCGGCGGTAATGATCGAGCCGATCCAGGGCGAGGGCGGAATCAACGTAGCTACCGCCGAATATCTGCAGGCGATTCGCCGCCTCTGCGATGAAAACGGTGCGGTTATGATTTTAGACGAGGTCCAGACTGGAATCGGTCGGACCGGCAAATGGTTCGGATACCAGCATTTCGACATCGAGCCGGACATCATTACGATGGCCAAAGCCCTCGGGGGTGGAGTTGCTATCGGAGCGATGATGGCTACCGAGCAAGTCGCCGCTTCGCTTATACCCGGCAAACATGCTTCGACGTTCGGCGGCAACGCGCTGGTCTGCGCAGCGGGAGTAGCGGTTATAGAAGCAATAGAAGAAGATAATCTGCTTGAAAACGCGAACCGGCTCGGCCAATATACCATGGATAAACTTCAGCAGCTCAAGCAAAAGCACAGTATCATCGATAGTGTCCGCGGCGTAGGTATGATGATTGGCCTTCAATTAAACGGCCCGGGTGCGGTGATAGTTAACAAGTGCCTGGAGAATGGCCTGCGAATAAATTGCACGCAGGGCACCGTTCTGCGTTTTATGCCGCCGATGATTGCAAATCAAAGCCAAATCGACCAGGCTGTCGAAATTCTCGATAGTGTTTTGAGCGCCTCGGCTAAGATGTCACCTTAGCCACAGAGGCTACAGATAATACAAGAATTATTAAGCCACAGAGGGCACAGAGAACACAGAGATAAAAAAAGAAAATGCCAGACGAATTAACAGAGAAAGTAATCGGGGCGGCCATAGAAGTTCATCGAGAACTTGGCCCTGGACTTCTTGAGTCGATTTATGAAGAAGCACTCTGCTATGAATTTGAACTTCAGGGGATAAAGTATCAAAGACAAGTGCCGTCTGATAT